>NZ_JBSFNQ010000027.1:0-86729 GCF_053981115.1 Streptomyces sp. NPDC003691
TCCACACCGTCCACTCGCCCTCCGCCTTCGGCCCGTTGGCCCGGCTCCGCCGGGCCTTGGGCGTCACCTTCGGTGACGTTCGGGGCCTTCGGCCCCGTGGCTGCCCTCCGGGCAGCCATAGCTGGCTACGGGGGTGGGTGCCGGCGGGTCGTAAATCGCTGTGTTTTTGGGGTTGCTGGGTGGGGGCTGGCTGTTGTTCGGTTGTTTGTTCGGGTTTTCTGTGTTGGTGCCTGGTGGGGTAGGTGGCTACTTTGTGTGTTTGTGCTGGGGTCTCTCAGTGCCGCCTCGGACGAGGGCTGATGGTTCGTCATGTGAAAACATGCCCGCTCGAATGGTCTACACCAGTTGGACTGGTGTAAAACAGGGGAACCTGACGGCTGGTCAGTACAGGCCGTGAGGAGTGGTCACGCAGGTTCTGGTGGTGCCCGAGAATGGGGCTGCCCCTTTGTTGTTGCATGTTCTTTCGTGGGGCAGCGGTATCTCTGTTCGTGGGTGGGATGCCGCGGTCGCGTGGCGACAGATAATCCGTATTCGATATCCGCATACGGATTCATTGCCTCTTGGTGAAGAGGTGGCTTGCTTGCCCTTCTGTCTTCTGCAGCCGGTACCGTCTGGCGGGTTCCCGGGGCACCCGGTGCCTGGTTTCTCCCCGGAGAGCTGCTGACGGCCCGGGAGTCGGCAGGCTTCCGCCCTGCCAGGGGCCGGCACAGCGGTCCCGCTGTGCTGCGGATGCCGGCTTCGGAGCGCGGGAAGAAGTTCTGTCTGAGGTCTTCGCCGGACGGTGAAGGCTATGCACTTCTGGACTATGTGCCCGGTCTCCTGATGGGCGCAGCCGGGTCGGGGGTGCTTCGGCAGGGGCGGCGGGGGTGGGCCGTTGGTTCGTCGGGGTGCCGATGGGTGATGTTCTTTGCCGGCGCTGCGGGCCGGGGGCCGGGTGGCCTTGTTTGTGTGCGCCGGGGTGACGGTATTTCATGTTGTGTTGCGGGGTGTTGTGGTGCTGTTTTGTCAGGCGCCGATTCCGATGGCGCTGACGTAGGCGTAGGCGGCGAAGTCGGAGTCGAGTTCGGAGATGATGTCGTCCCAGATGTCGTCGAGGGTGTCGAGGTCGTTGGCGGCCCATGCTCTGACGGCGTCGTCCCAGATGTAGCGGGCTTGGATGGAGCGGTCGGACAGAAGGCGGCGGTATTGTTCCGGGACGTTGGTCTGGTCGACGGGGAAGATTTCCATTCGGCGGCCGTGCCCGTTGTTGTCGAGGATGCGTTTCAGTGCGCCGGAGCGGACGATGTTCTGGCGGCGTCTGTTCCAGTAGGCGGTGTCGACTGCTCTGAGCTTCGCGGGGGAAGGGGTGGTACCGCGTTCCCAGGAGCGCAGCAGGCGGCGGCTGATGCCTTGGGTGGCGAGTTCGGTGCGGCCGGTGGGGCTGTCGAGGTAGCGGAGGCGGGCTTTGAGGCCGCGGGTGGTGGTGACGGGTGAGGTGATGCCGCCGGCGCGGGCGATGCGGTCGATTTCGGCGTGGAGGGCCTGGGCTCCGCGTACTCCTTGGGCGTGGTGTTTTTGCCATTCTCCCCAGAGGTCGGATGCGCCGCCGCTCACGTTTCATCCTTTCCGAGGATGTAGGTGTACTTGGGTTTGACCTGTGAAAGGTCGCGTCCTTGTGCAAAAACTGACTGCCATTCACCGGCGATGTGGAGTTCGTCAGTTCCGGACATTTCTACGACGGTGAGTCCGGCGGTGTGTGCCTTGTGTGCCTTCATCCATAGATTAGCAAATGCCTGGGAGCGGATGATGTGCATCCAGTCAGGTCGGCGGATTTCCCGGTTCGCGGTGGACTCGCCGATCGTGGAGACGAACTTGGAATACATGGCCTTGATGTAATCGAGTGTCAGGTCGTCACCGGTCTCGATGGCGGTTTTCCGGACGTCCGTCAGGGCGCGGCGCAGTTTCTCCAGTAGTCCCTCGCTTGCTCCGGAGGTCCAGGATTCGTGGATGACCGGCATTTCGCAGAGGGACTGGCGGGCGCAGCGCAGGAGGAGTCGGAGGGTGGGTTCGGTGATCCAGAGGGGGCCGGGTTCTTGGCGGGCGCCGAGGGGTGAGGGGAGGTCGGTGTGGGTCCAGGTGGGTGGGGTGATGTGGTGGAGTCCGGCGCGTTTGGGGTCGTGGGTGGTGGTGTGGGTGTGGGTGAGGCGGCCAATGGGGAGCCAGGTTTTGAGGGCGGCGAGGTAGGCGCCGTTGATGTCGAGGGTGGTGACGTCGAGGTGGATGTGTCCGGCGTGGGCGGCGTGGTGGAGTTCGGTGTGGCGCCATTTGGGGCGGCCTTCCCAGATTTGGTCGGCGCCTTTTTGTGAGCGTTTTTGGAGGATTTCCTGGGTTGGGGGGAACTCGGTGTGTTCGTAGCGGCCGCCGACGCGGGAAGCGGCGAACAGGGCCATGACGTCGGGGATGGCGCGTTTGACGA
Organism: Streptomyces sp. NPDC003691; assembly: GCF_053981115.1. Classification (NCBI taxonomy): domain Bacteria; kingdom Bacillati; phylum Actinomycetota; class Actinomycetes; order Kitasatosporales; family Streptomycetaceae; genus Streptomyces; species Streptomyces sp. NPDC003691. The sequence goes on from NZ_JBSFNQ010000027.1 coordinate 2,456, forward strand.
GTGTGGTGCGGGCGGCGTCGATGTCTCCGTTCGTGTTCTGGAGGTGTTGGGCGACGGTGGTATGGATCCGGTCGGTCAGCGGCCCGGGCCCGGCAGGGGCGGGGCGGTGCGGAACACGCGGGCCCGGGGCCGGGGCTGTTCGGGCAGGCATGGCGGGGCGGCGCGGTTCTGGGCCCTGGGCGGTTGGGGCGGGCTCTGGGTGCTGGGTGTGCTCCGTGGCGGCGGCATGGGGTGCCGGTGTCGTGTCGCCGGGGTCCTCGAGATCGGCGGTCGCGGTGAAGGCGGGCGTGGGGGTGGTAGCGGCAGTCGGGACGGGGTGGGCGCCGGGTGCGGAGGGCGGGTCGGGGGCTGGCGGGGTCTCGGCCGGAGGAGCGGATTCGGTGGTGTGTTCGTCAGTTGGCCTGTCGGCCGTCGGGTGTGCCGGGCCCGGGGTGGTCGGCAGGCCCGGCGCCGGGGCGGCGGGGCCGGGCGCAGTCGGGCACGGGGGGGCTTGCGAGCCCGGAAGCGGGTCGGCTGGTGCGGGAGTTGCGGCGGTGTGTGTTCCTGCTGGGGTAGGTGCCGGAGTTGTTGTCTCAGCAGGGCTGGGTGCGGTGGGAGGGGCTGGGGTGGGAGCCGGGGTGGTCGTTCCCGTAGGCAGGGGGGGCGGGGCAGTGGGCGGGCCGGTTTCGGCGGAGGACCCGCTGGCGGGTCCAGCCGGGGTGCCGGGGGCGGGCGGGTCGGGAAGAGGGTCTGCTGCCATGGCGGGGCGGGCCGCGGGGGAAGGTCGGCCGGCAGGAGCGGCCGGGCCGGGCGCTCCGGCATCGGGTGCAGCAGGGTCGGTCGGTGCGGGAGCGGCGGCGGGCAGCGGATCCGCGGCGGCAGCGGGGCCTGTCGGGGCGGGGACCGGAGGTGCCCCGGCAGGAGCGGGCACCGTGGGGACCGAAGCCGCAGCGGGACCGGGCGGGTTGGGGGCCGGGGCTGTTCCAGCAGGGGTGGGGGGCAGGGGGATCGTGGTCTGGGTTCCCGTGGCGGCGATTCGGTCGGCGGGAAGGACGGCGGTGGCGTGGGTGGGGCCTGCCAGGAGATCGAGAACGGGAATGTTCCAGTGGGCGGAGAGGGCATCGACGTCCCGCAGGGTCCACGCCGTTCGGCCGCTCTGCTTCCGGCTGATCTGAAGCTGGCTGAGACCGGTCCCGGCACCGACATCGGCCTGGCGCTCCCGGGTCAGCTGCATGACCGCCGCCACCGTCAGCCGGAGGGTGTCCTCCGTACTCATCGTCATACCCCAACCCTACCCATGCGATAGTCCAAAACTGCATACCCCACTCCGGGAATGAAACAACAATCGTTCCAGGTGCAGCACCCGGCTGTCCTCGCCCTGCTGGAACGCTTCGGGTCCCGGCACAGATACGCAAGGACGGCCGACAACGGCTGGTGACGCTGCTGCGGCCGAAGGCGCCCAGGATGGCCGAGCGGCTGGTCGAGGACGTCTTCACAGCCCTGGACGAGCAGACCGTCACCGTTCCCGGGACCGAGGCGGCCGCTCTGATCGTCCCAAGCCTGGCTGGCTCGCTGACGGCCGTGCTTGACCAGCGGAAACTCTTGGCAGGGGGGATCGAGGAACTGCTGGAGGCCTTTCAAAGGTCCTGACGTCGATGCCGGGAGTCGGCGTCAGGACGGGAGCCCGCATCCTGATCGAGGTCGGTGACGGCAGCACCTTCCCGACCTCAGGCCACCTCGCCGCTTACGCCGGACTCGCCCCGGCAACCCGGAGCTCAGGTTCCTCGATCCGCAGCGAACAGCCCTCCAGGAGAGGGAACAAGCAGCTCAAACGGGCCTTCTTCCTCTCCGCGTTCGCCGCCCTGGGCGACCCGGCATCCCGGGCCTACTACGACAAGAAAATCGCCCAGGGCAAGCACCACACCCAAGCCCTGCCCTGCCTCGCCAGGCGCCGGGCCGACGTCCTGTTCGCGATGCTCCGGGACGGGACCTTCTACGAGCCGCAGCCGTCGGCCGCGGTCACCTGACCTGCGGGTCTGCGAGGAGAACAACTCGATCTGCCTCAACAACGAAGCCGAGCACCGGATGGCCATAGTCGCCTTCCGGGTCCATCAGCACAGGCTTGCCCAGCCGCCGTCCGATCTCCCGAAGGAAGCCGCAGAACACATCAAGTCGCTCCTGGCCCTGCAACTCCCGCAGGTCGACGTCAAAGTCGACTTCATCGGCGGCATGGAAGCGGAAGATCGCCAACACGTCGGGAGTCGGCCAGACCCGCAGGTCCGGGCACTCGGCATCCGCAGGGCGGGACAGCACGGCCTCCGCCCGGGGCACCGGAACCACCGCCTCTCCTTCGGAGTACTGGCACCTCCAGCCCTTCTCCGCGACAAGATCAAGGACCGTCTGCCAGTCCTCCACCGAGGCATCCGGGACACGCACGTCCGGCAACGACCCCATCAAGTCCGGGTCGAAGAAGCACTTCACGTCATCCCACAGCAGATCAGCCACCCCGCCATGCTGCCCGGCCCACTGACCCGACGCACCCCCATTTCCCTTGACCAAAGGCATAGGGGCCCCCGCGTCGCCTTCGCCTTCGCCTTCGAACCGAAACCACCACTGCGGAGCCACGTCTTTGAATCCAAGGAAAACCGGAGCCGATACACCAGCATCCACCAACCCGGACACGACAAGAGCCCTACGCTGCGACACGCTGTGCACCGTGCACGCAGGGGTTGCGCACCGCCACCGGGACAGCCGCGCAGGTCGAAGGGGCATCGGCCTGCGGTGGAGGGGCTTTCACCGCAGGAAGCCTCTGTGGGCAACCGGCCCTGCGGGCAGTCCTGCCTGCAGATCACCGCCTGCGCAAAGCATCTCCGGTAGTTCTGGCGGCAAAGGTGCGGGGGCAGGGCCATCCGTACCGCGGCTTTCCGCCGGGCCTGACCCACCAGCACCGCTCCCACCGGGCACAGGGCCGTGGAACAGCGGCCGGCCTGGCTCCCGGGAGCCAGGGGTTTCCCAGGCCGCAGCCGGAGGTCCCCGGGCCGTGGCAGGTCCCTCCCGGGACACGGCGGGAGCCGTCCCGAGCCCGATGATGCCGATCTCTCATGCCGGTGATCCCCGACCTCCCGGAAGACCACCTGAGCGTCTCCTGCCGGGTGTCACCGAAAACCCGGCTCAGCCCCGTCCGTACAGGCACGAACATGACACAGCATGGGGCCGGCCGGGCGGGAACCAGCACCTACACGAACGGCCGGTGCACCCGGGGATCCGTCCCCGGGCCCACCGGCCGTTCCACTGCCTGCGGCGGTCAGCCCTTCACCGTGCCGGGCCGACCGACTCCGGGTCGGTCCGTCCGGGGATCCGTCCCCGGGGCCCACCGGCCGTCGCACACGTCCTGTCACTGTCACCGCGGTTTCGAGCCCGCCGCCCGGCGGCTCATGCCCCGGTATTCAGCCCTCCCCGCCCACCCTGCCCGCGCGCGGGACCTCGGACGGCCCGCCAGCCGGTCCGCCGGTCGGTTCGCCGGTCGGTTCGTCGGCCGGTCCGTCGGCCGGTCCGTCGGGGGACTCCGCGATCCACTCGCCGAGCTGTTCGAGCGTGGTCGACGGGTCCGCGACCAGCGTGTTGAGGGCATCCTCCTGGAGGACCGCCGTAGCCACGGCCGGACAGCGGTAACAGGCGGACACCCCGCTCTGCTGCCACCACTGACACCGCCCGCGCAGATGACACCGTGGGACCGACCGGCCCTCGCCCGCCGCCGGAAGCACACCCACCCGCTCCACCAGCGTGCAGTCACTGCCCCGCCGGTGAACACACGCGGACACGCAGTGCGTGGCAAACCTCAGCACCCGAGTCGGTGCAATGCCCTCCGGCACCGCCCCGAGCACCTCGCCAGCCGGCACCGGCCGCTCCAGATAGACGACCCTGCCGTCCTCACCGGAGCGCACGCCCAGCACCTGCGACTCGGGCCGGTCCGCGGGCCCGCTCGGACACCAGGTCACCGGCGGCTGCCCGACCGCCCCCACCGCGCCGGACCCCGCCGGACCGGACTCCTCAGCCGCGGTACGCTCGGCGGTCCGCGCCGCTCCCACGGTGTCCACGGATCAGGCCCCGGCCGCTTCAGGCGCCCGCTGGCCCGCCAGGCAGCAGCCGATCTGGCCGGCCTGAGCACTCTCCAGCTCCACCGCCTTCGCCAGATGAACATGAAGCTGCTCGACGGAGCCGATCCGCTCAGCCGCGGGAACGGCGCCCGCCGGGGCGGCAGCTCCGACAGCCATCCCCGCAGCAAGCACCACCGCAGCCCCGCCTGCCGCCAACCGGTTCTTCTTCATAGACACTCCCGGTACACGAGACGCAGCCACGGCCTCTCCGGAGCTGTCGCCCGGCACGAACGTAAAGCCGCGGAACAGGTACCAGCGGCAGTCCCGGCGGCAGTTGACGGAATCCAGCCCACCCATGGCCAGTCCACACCCCCCTCCCCCGAACAACCCCCAAAACCCCACCACCACATCACCACAAAAACCAATACCCGGCACAGACACCCGCCAGATAGCAACCCACATGGCAACCCACACCCCTGACCGGCCCTGCTCACCCGCCTCGACAACAGTCGATCACCATCCCGGGAGACAAGCGGATCCCGCCCGAAGCCATGTTCACGAGAACGGAAGGCACCGTGCCGCCCTGCCCCTCCCGGGGCGCAGCGCTCCAGTCATGCCTCACGTCACGGCCCTTCCACCGGGCCGTTGGGGCGCCCTCCAGCACGGAACGCCGTCATCCAGGACGTCCGGGGACACGAAGCGGCGTGGCGCCCGTCGTCATCGGCCTCGCGGCCGGGCTGATCGGCCGTACCTGACGGCGGACCGCCCCCGCACCAGAAGGTCGGCTGCCGGCGCCCGGCCGGCTTCAGTGGCGGCAGCACCCGGACAAGGGCCACCGGACCGGTGGCCGACGGCAGCCAGGCGGCTCTCTCCTTCCGAAGCGTCCAACACCGCGACCAGGCCCACGAACCAGTCATGCACGGTGTCACCGCCCCAGACCGCCTCCACCACTGCCACACGGCCGGGAAAAGCAGCAGCCCGGGCTGCAAGCGAGGCAAGATCCAACAGATCGGGCAGCGTGTGCTGTACACGGTCACACAGAGCCAAGCATCCCGTGTGAGCCACCCACTCGGCCTCGCACAAACCCACCCCCAAAGAACACAGCACCTCCCAAACGGACCTGACCACCGACACCCGACGACCACACAACACACCGACACCCACCCCCCGACAAACCCGTCCCCCCAAACAAACCCACCACACCACCCACCCATTCACCACACCACCACCCAGCCGACCAGCCAACAGGCCAACACCCACAACCACAGAACACACACACCACAGACACAAACCCACGCCACAACCCAAAACCCACCCCAACCACCCACCACCCAACCGACAGGCCAGCAGGTCAGCAGGTCAGCAGGTCAGCAGGTCAGCAACACCAAAGGACCAGAAGACCACAGCCACGACGGCCCACCGCCCACGGGCAACAAGCCCGGCCCTTCACCGTCAGGCCCCCAACAACCCGGCAGCGCCGGCCAGCAGTCCCCCAGCACAGCCGCCTACCGAACTAAGCCCGAGACGACCCGGCCGGCACAGACACCACCCGCCGGGAGTTCCCGCCCACAGCACTCCACACAAAAACGGGCGTCTCATTTCCCTTGGTTACTACCTTGATTGCGTGTGCTTGCCGTCCCGTCGTCCGTCGCGAGACCGTGAGCGGGCACCACCCCGTTGCACCGATCATGATGCACCGGGTTCCGCCTTGGGCGGCCCGGCTCTCCGCGTGCGTGTCGCGACGGCCCGCGAAGGTCGCGAGCACCGTCGTAAGGAGGACCTCGATGCGTGACGGTCGGTGTGGGGGCAGCGGGGAGGACGCTGAGCCGGAACCCGGTTCCGGGTCGGACGAGCCTTCGCTGCCGCGGAGGTGGTGGCCGTTAGCGGGCGCTTCACAGCGTGGGTGGTGGGAAGGGGTGCGTACTGTGCTGTGTGTCATCGAGGCGGTTGCTTTCCTGACCGACACGCAGGCCCTCGCCTGTGCGGCGAGGGCCCTCACCGCGGTGGGTGACGTGGTCGTCAACGCCGGCAAGCCTGAGCGACCATGACACCCGGGTCCGGCCGCCGGTGCGGCGGCCGGACCCCTTTCTTCGTTATCGCCCTTCCAGATAACCGTATTCGGCGGCGGGAGCCAAGCAGTATCGGTCCGGGTACCCGGCCAGCAGCACGAAAAGCCTTTCGTGCCGGCAGAGAAGGAGGCGGCCCGTGACCGAGGGCACAGGTTCTTGTGGTGCCTGTGGTCGGGCTCTGCCTCCCGCCCGCAAAGCAGGGCGCCCACGCCGCTACTGCTCAAGTACCTGCCGGTCTGCAGGACGGCGTGCCCGTGCGCGCGAGACCGCTCTTCTCTCCCGGCGGGGTGGGCCCTGCACGGCGGAACTGGCGGGACAGCGATGCCCGAAACCCGCCGCATACACGCTGTTCGTCAGCGGGGCGCCGTTCACGTTCTGCTCCGCCTGCTACACCGTGACGGCCCAGTACCTGCTGGATCAGCGCATACCCGCCTCCGAACTGGTGACAGTCGGGCTTCCGGCCGCAGCTGGTCCCCCTGCTCCGATACCGGGAAGAACGGGCAGAAACGGCGACGAGCCGGGGCAGCCAGCCCGGCTGCTGCTGCTGGTCGAGGACGATGACGCCATCCGGGAGGCCCTGCAGGCCGCCCTTACCCGCCAGGGCTACGAGGTCCTGGCCGAGGGCACAGGGCGTGCCGGGCTGCGCAGCGCCGATCTGCAGCGGCCCGACCTGGTCCTGCTCGATGTCATGCTTCCGGACATCGACGGCATGGAGGTGCTGCGCAGGCTGCGCACAGTCAGTGACGTCCCCGTCATCTACCTCACAGCGCGCAGCGATCCCATCGACGTCATCGTCGGCCTGGAGACCGGTGCGGACGACTACATCGTCAAGCCGTGCCTGCCCAGGGAGATCGACGCCCGTATCAGAAGGGTGCTGTATCGCTACCGGGCAGCGGAGCGCCGGGAGGGCGATGTGTACGACGACGGGCTGCTACGGCTGGACTCTGCACGGCAACAGGCGTGGACCGCGGGAAGCCCGTTGCCGCTGTCCGGAACCGAGTTCCGCGTACTGAGCCGCCTGGCACGCCATGCGGGTGCAGTGCAGCACTTCGGGACACTGCTCGAGGCCGGCTGGGGTGCCATGAACCCGGGTGCACGTGACCGGGTCAAGTTCACCGTCTCCCGCCTGCGCGGCAAGCTCGACGCAACGCCGGTACGCGGCGGGTCCATCGTCTCGGTCCGCGGGATGGGCTACCTCTACCGCTCCCCCACCACACCCGCCCTGCCCCCCTCCCCCAAACCCGTATCCCCATCCACTGGGTACAGCCACACACACGCCCTGCCCAGCACATCACCCCCACCCCCACCGGGCCGGACAGGAAGCACCTGACTCCGGCCCTCCCCCAGGCAAGGGCCAGCCGCGCCGACAGGCACCGGTACACCAGCACCATGTGGCGGCAGCGCCCCCTCCCAGACACCGGCCGAAACCGAGTTCCAGCGGTGCGCGGGGAAGCGCTGGTGTCAGGAGGACCCGGCCGATCCGGCGCACTCCGTGCCGATGCAGGCGTTCCGGGGCCTGCGGGTCACCTGCTGCTTCCGAGCAGGGTCCTGCCGATCGGTGACGTGGCCGGTGACCTGGCCGGACAACAGTCGCAGCGCGTCGGCCGAGGCGCTGTCATTGGGCGTATAGACCTCCAGCCGGTGATCGGGGCTGTCGGGCTGGAGCCACACCTGGTAGTCGACGCCGACCCCGCCTACGGTCGGGTGCTGCAGCCGCATGGTTCCCACGGTGCAGTCCGCGACGTCGCCCTCGGCCCACAGCCCGGCGAATTCACCGCTGTGCATGGCGAGTTCACCGACCAGTTCGGCCAGTCGCGCGTCAGTGGGATACCGTCCCGCGGTGAGCCGCAGATAGGCGACATGGATACGGGCCAGCTCAGCCCAGTTCTCGTGAAGATCACGACAGAGGGGGTCGAGGAAGAACATACGCGGCATGGACGGCCGCCGCGCCGGATCCCGGGGCGCATCGAAGCCGACATGCTCCGCGACGAGGGCGTGCCCGGTGCGATTCCAGGCCAGCACATCACCGCGGCGGCCGAGCAGAACAGCCGGTGTGCTCTCCCCCAGGGAATCCAAGAGGGCCAGCACTCGTGCTTGCGGATACTCCGCCGGCGGGCGGACCAGCCGTGAGGCGACCGGCCTGCGGGCGAGATTGTGGAGGTGGGCCGCCTCGGTCGGATCAAGCCGGAGTACGCGCGCGAGCGAGTCCAGGACCTGTTGGGAGGCAGTAGCGGCCTGGCCTTGCTCCAACCGGATGTAGTAGCCGACACTCACCCCGGCCAGCTGGGCCAGCTCCTCACGGCGCAGCCCCGACACGCGGCGGGCGGAGCCGTAGGCACGCAGTCCGACGTCAGCGGGTGTGACCCGGTCACGACGGATCCTGAGATACGCGCCGAGGCTCTCCGATTCCATGACCCCGAGCCTAGGCAAGGTCGTCCGTCCACGGGTGTCCCTGCCGGGTGTACCCATGACACGGGTCTGGCCGGGAAGTGCCCGGACCCGCACCGTCGGGGCATGAACGAACAGCATGCTTCCCACCCGCCCGGTCTGCGGGCGGACCCTCCCGGCCTGCGGGCGTGGCTCGGTCTGCTGGCCACGCTCGGCCCGGTACTGCTCGTGGCCATGGACGGTTCGGTCCTCTTCCTAGCGATGCCCAGGGTCACCGAGGCATTGTCGCCGTCCGCCGATCAGGCCCTGTGGATCATGGACATCTATGGATTCGCGGTCGGGTCGCTGCTCGTCGCCTTCGGTAACATCGGTGACCGTTACGGTCGGCTGAAGCTGTTGATGATCGGCGTGGCCGGGTTCGGTGCCGCCTCGGCCGGAGCAGCGTTCGCGCCCGGTCCGGAACTGCTGATCGCCTTCCGGGCGCTGATGGGGGTGTCGGGGGCCACGCTGCTGCCGTCGGCCCTCGCCGTGCTCGGTGAGCTGTTCACCGACCCTCTTCGGCGAGCGCGGGCGATCGGTATCTTCGCCGCTACCTTCGCCGCCGGGTTCGCGATCGGCCCGTTCGTCGGCGGACAACTGCTGAGCAGGTTCTGGTGGGGATCCGTCTTCCTGATCAATATCCCCGTTGTCCTGCTGTTCCTGCTGCTGGCTCCGATCCTGCTCCGTGAGGTACGTGCCACCCGGCCCGGGCGCGTCGACACCGTGAGCATCCTGCTGTCCGCCGCGGGCCTTCTGCTGACCATCTACGCGATCAAGCACGCTGCCGCGGAGGGCCCGACGACTACCGCGCTGACCGCCGGGATCGGCGGCGTCGTCGCCCTGGACCGGTTCGTCCGGCGGCAAGGCCGTCTCGAACACCCGCTGATCGATTTCCGCCTGTTCCAGGACCGGGTGTTCGCGATAGCGATCATCACCGGGCTACTGCCGCTGGCCGCCTGGTCGGCCGTCGCCTACCTCGCGAGCAGCTATCTCCAGTCCGTCCTCGCCCTGCCCGTACTGCACACGGCTCTCCTCACGATCCCCGGTGCCGCTGTACTCACCGCCACCTGCGTCTTCGCGCCGGCCCTGGCCGGGCGTACCGGGAAACGCTCAGCACTCCTCATCTGTCACTTCTGCATCGCCGCGGGGCTGCTCCTGCTGCTGCCCGCGGGTGTCTCCGGCGGGACCGGCTGGTACATCGCGTCCACCGTCGTCGCCGGTGTCGGCTACGGCATCTCCTTCAGCATCGTCGCCGACACCGCTATCGCCGCGGTTCCCACGGAACGCGCCGGGTCCGCGGCGGCCCTCGCGGAAACCAGCAACGAGATCGGCAACGCCCTCGGCATCGCGCTCCTGGGCTCGCTCTCAACGCTCCTCTTCCGGTTCCACGGACCGGACCTCGCCGGCACCCTCGACGAGACCCTCCGGATCCCCGGCCTCACCCCTGCGGTGATCGGCGACGCGAAGGCTGCCTTCGTCACCGGTTTGCACGCTGTTACCGTGATCGCCGCCGTCCTGCACGCCTCGCTCGGCTTCCTCACTCTGCGCTGGATCCCGAAGACCCGCCCCGGCACCGGAATTACCGGGAAGGGCCCCCGGGCGGCGGATGCCGACGAGGAACACAGCAGCGTCCGGTGAATCCGGCCACGGGCCGGATTCGGGAATCCACCTGAGTACGGAGAAGACCGGTCACACTCGCAATGACGGAAGTCCCGGCGCGTCACAAAAACGCGGGCGGCTCTCTCCGTGGCCGGCTGTCGCAAAGAGGCACCACAGGACGGTACCGGCACGCGGGCGGCGCGTTGACGTCCTGCCCGCCCGCGGTCTCACCTACTCGGACTCGCCCCCGCCGAAGGGGCCCACGCCCGTACCGCCCCCACTCTCGACCTGCTGGAGGGGGAACTGCGTCTGCTGTCCTTCGAGGAAGATCACTCCGGCGCGGACAGGGGCACACCAGGGCGGAAGCGGCTGGAAGAGGCTCTGCACGGATCCCGGCACGAGGGCACCAGCCCGGCGCCAGCCCCGCCCCACCGAAGGCGCGGGACACGCAGCAAGCACACACCGGGACACATACCAAGCACCGGGGGGCGGTTGGCTCTGCCGGGGCCGGGCACCGGAAACAAGCCCGAGGAGAACGGAACCGCACAACCAAGCCGGAAACCACCAGGCCCAACGCCGAGGCCCGGAGTGGTAGCGCGGGACAACACCCGGGCCAGCCTCCGGGAACCGTCCCTGCCCCGACGGCACACCGCGAAGCAGGAGCCACCGGGAGCGAAAATCAGCACCGGCTCGGTGGGCGAGGCGAGTTGCCGGCCGAAGCCCTCAGCAGTTCCGGCCCATCGCCCTCCACCATCACAGCCCACGGGAGCCCCCTCCCAAACACGACGATGAACAACCGTCAGAAAAGCAGCCAGGCAGTCAGCCGCGTCCCCACCACGGACAAACGACGCACAATCGGCGGGCTCACCCTCAACCCGGGTGGTGACGCTCCAGGGCCACGGAAACCACCCAGAAGGCCCACCGAGTCGCTGCAGCACGAGCACCAGCAGGGACGGGTCAGGTCGGGTCGGGCAACCAATTGCCCAACCGCGGGCACCGAGCACGATAGGCCGGGCGGTCCGGGCGGGACGCTACACACACCGAGGACAAAAGCGCTGGCTACGGGCGTAGCCGGTCGGTCGTGGCCGCGCCGTTGCCGACCACTGCGCCCCGGGCAGAGGTGCCTCCCGAAGCCGTGAACATCGCCTTCTCGCACGACCGTGCGACGCCTGGAGGCATGTCGAAACGACGGCGTGACTCGCGTACAGAGCCATTGCCTCAGTGACGACCGGGGTGGGCATCTCCGGTATGTGCTGCCGGGTCGCGGCAGGGCGCCCGGGTACAGGCGAGAAGCACAGCCATCCGGTCCATCACCGGCGCCGGGCAGCGGGACGGCCTCACTCATGTTGCGCTGTCCGACCGTTGGTCTCTCCCCGCTCGGGCAGTGTCAGTGGGGACACGTACGGTCCGGTCATGACTGACGGAAGATCCTTCCCCTGCCCGGGCGCATCGTTGTTCGATTTCGCGACCTGGGTGCCTGTCCTGCGGCTCCAGCATGCCGACGGTCTGCGCCGCAACGGTGTCCCTCCCACCCGGGTAGCGGGCCGCATCAGTGTGCAGGGCTGGGATCTGGGCGTCGAGCGGCAGGCCTCTCCTGCTGGTGGCTCCGCCCAGATCGAGGGGATGCAGGTCGAGATCGATGCCGTGCGCGTCGTGCTGGACGCTCTGCAGGGGGCGCGGGCCGGCGAGGTGTCGTTCGCCGCCCGGATCGAGCCGGGCGGGCACACCGTGCTCCGTCTGACCGTGTCCAGTCCCGCCGCAAGTACCGGGATCGGCGGGCCGTACACGGAGACTCTGGTTCTGGTCGAGGGGGCGGTGCCCGAGCCGTGGCGCAGGCTGCCCGATCCGTCGCCGTCGGCCGTGCCCGCGCCCACCGCGGATCCGGAGCTGCTGGAGCGCACGTTGCGTGAGCGGATGCCGGGTGCGATCGGGGCGACAGAGGAGGAGATCAAGGCAGCGGAGGAGCGGTTGGGGATTGTGCTGCCCCACGAGCTGAAGGCTGCATTCCGGGTTACCCGCGCGTTGTGGGAGGACTGGGACGGCGATGTCGAGATGTACGACCGTTACTCCGAGATATCTGGTTTCGGGCTTCTCCCGTTGGGCGCCCTGTATCTTGCCGATCCGTCGAGCCGGTACCTGAACTGGGAGTACGGAGCGGGCGAGGTGGTCGTCACGCCTCCTGATGCGGCGGTGCAGGGACTGGTCGGGTCGCCCGGCTGGATCGTGTTCGCCGACAACGGAGGCGATCAGGCAGCGATCGACCTCACCCCTGGCCCGCGCGGACACACCGGGCAGATCATCCTGATCAGCCACGAGGAATCGACCGGGGCCCATCTCGTGGCCGACTCCCTGACCGACCTGGCACTCGGCCGGACCCGCTCGGACCACCGCAACCCATGGCGCAGCAATTCCCCTGCCGTCGCCCGCATCAACGGCCACAAGCCCGGGAACGTCGAGGACACTGCGCACCCGGGCCTGGAGGTCCTGTCCATACACACCGGGCAGGACAGGCCCCACAGCCTCGCGGCCGCCGCAGGCCTGCCCCGCCTGCGCACTCTCAAAGCCGAGCCCGGAACACTCGCCGATCCGCTGGACATCACAGGGCTCACCGCGTTGGAGTACCTGGAACTCGGCACAGCGGACTGGCGAGCCCTTCTGGACTCCGGGGCCGTTCCCGAAGGCTTGCTGGCCGTCACGGTGTCCGGAGACGGCCGCGCCGAATCCCACGACGAGGTCGCAACCGTCGCCAACGAAATCCTCGCCCTGCATGGTCTGCCTCTGATCCCCCAGGCGCTGATCGAAGGCACCTTCAACCCCGCCACGTAGACCGGAACCGGAATCCGGCACAGCCTTCGCCGGCGCGGCCGGTGACGAGGTGCTCGTGCGGCAGATGCCGGCCGAGGAGGAAGACCTCGATGAGCGCGGGTGCCGTCCCGCTCGCCGTGGGCCTTGACAGCGGCCTCCCACCGGGCGTCGCGGACGGAAGTGAAAACGGCCCGCGGAGCGGGCCTGGTCGAGAGCGGTCGCTCCCGGCAGAGCGCCGGGCTTGCGAACGAGAGCTTCCAGGTAGTGGTCCGGTTCGAGGCGCATGCCGCCTTTGGCGATCAGCCGCTCGTGCCGGGCAACCTCCTCTCGGCCGTCATAGACGACCAGCTCGGAGGCGTGCAGCATCGCGCAGATGGGCACCCACCTTCGACGGCCGGGATCATGCTTCCTAGTGGATGTTCCGTCGGTGGGCCTCGCTCCGGATCCATGCCGCCAACCGCTGCGCCCTGAGAGCCCGGTCCCGCTGCTTCTCTGTCAGGTGGCACGGCAGCGGCCTCGGCTCACCATCGAACTCTAGGAACAGATCAGCCTTCGACGTCAGGGGCAACATGTCGGCGCTGACGTAGCAGTCGCTCCAGCTGATGCGATGTCCCGCCGGTGAGCAGCAGATGTCGGCGTGGGCAGCGCTGAAGAGCTGATGGGCCGCCTCACCTCCGAAATCGCTGTCGTGCGGTTCGCCGAGGTAGCGCGAAATGAACTTGGCTGCGTTGACGCGGCCTCTGCTCATGAGTCCTCCCAGACTCACGTGCGGTCGATCCTCGACCGCGAAAGGCCCCGCGCCTGCACCCACGGTAGCCCAAGAAGCGCAATTTTGTCCGAGGCTCCTTCCCTCGACCACCGCGGTGCGACGCCGGCCTATGGGCCGATGTCACCGCGCCTCACGATGTAGTGCCGTTCCACACGACCAGCCGGTCCGACGAGAGTGTCTTCACCGACGAGCTGCAACAGCCCCGCTGGACCACAGGCTTGCCCAGGGTGGCCTGGGCTCGCCGACACCCATTTCGAGCGGTTCTGGCCCCCGAGCGGAAGAACTACGTGGACAACCCCTGATCATTCCCCCGCCGCCGTGAGTCCCCGGACCCGCCGACAGGCCCGGGGTCTCGTACGCCACCGCGCAGCACCACGGCGGTGAGGTGGCGTCAGCGGCGCTGGTCGTCGCTCCAGGCCTCCGCAGTCAGAGTCGCAACGCGCAGTCGTGTTGCGGCGCCGGTGTTGCGCGGCCCGGGTGAGTGCGTTGCGGCGGTGGCGCGATCGTCACCGCTTCGGGTGGCGCGTTCGTCGCGGCCGGGGTGCCTTGCCGGGAAGCACGCACCCCTGTGGCCCGGAGCAGCTATACCGGAGCGGGGCCGACTGCCCTGCCCGCCGTAGGAGAAGGAGCCCACCGCCTCATGACCGACGCCGCGAACACCCCTCCCGCCACCCGAGCCGCCCGCGTGATCACGATCGTCGCCGTCGTCTTCTGCGTCGCCTACATGGGCTTAATGGCCTTCATCTCGGTGCCTGAGCTCACGGACTACATGAGCGGCCGAGACATCGACTTCCCGGTGTTCCCGGCCATCACGGCAGTCGTCGGCCCGGCCCTGTTCTGGGCCTACATCGGCCTCGGCTTCGGGCTGAGCAAGACGGGCTGGGCAGCCGGCTTGGCCCTCACCGGTATCCTCATCGGCCTCACGTACGGGTGGCTCCTCGACTCCTCCAACGGCGATGGCTTCTCCTACTGGCTGTTCCTCACTCTGATCGTCGCCACCAACCTCGGCGCTTTCTGCGTGATCCCGTACGCCCTCGTCCGCGGCACCGTCGGACGCCGCTGACCCGCCGGGCCGGAGCCGCACAGGCCCCGGGCCTACGGCTCCTCAGTGCGCGTACCCCACCGGCCGGCGAAGTCCTCCAGGGCGCGGCGCTGCTGTTCCTCGCGGGCGATCTGGCGCGCGAGGACGTCGCGGTCGATGTACGGGTCGACGGCGGCGAGAACCAGGCGCCGGAGCTCGTCCGGCTCCAGCGCCTCCACTTCCCACTGGACTGGGCGCTCGATGTCGAAGCCGTAGCGGCGGGCGAAGGCCGCGGGTCACCGCGCTCGCCCTCGGTCGCGGGCAGTCCGTACCGCTGGACCTGGTCGTAGGTCAGCAGCACTCGCTCGGTCCTGGTCCAGCAGCCGTACGGGCCACCCAGTCGCGTTCGATGTCCTCGCCGGAACAGTCGAAGTCGCCGACCACGGGTAGAACGCCGGCGCGCGGGTCGGCGGTGACGCGGTCGCGGACGACGTCGGCGTACGACTGAGAGCCGACCAGCACAGGGATCCCGGCCTCGTCGAGCCAGCCGGTCAGCTGCTGCCGCAGGGTGTCCTTCTCCGCAGCGACGTACAGCGCGCGCTCCTGGCCCTCGGTGCGGTCCAGCCGGAACCAGCCGGGCATCTGGGCGACGAACGCGTCCGCACCGTCCCAGGCAGGCGGGGACGTGGACTTCGCGGAAGGTGTCGATCAGGTCCGGGAAGCGGTCCTCCCGCCGCGGCCTTCGCCAGCTGCGCCGAGAGGCGGCGGTACACCAGCGCCATGTGGCGGCAGCGCCCCTTCCGGACACCGGCCGGTACATCACCTCCCACAGCACGACCCCACCACCACAACCCGCCACGATCCCCGCACCCAGACCACCACACCTGTACACGAACCCGAAACGGAAGGACTAACAGCATCGGACAACAGTCAGGGGAGGACCACGGCACTCTGACCGGAACACAGCAAGACACCCGCCTCCTTACGGCCGACCGGGCCGGGAGCGGTGTTCAACACCTGGCGTCCACTCCGTCTGAGAGCTTGTCCTGAACACTCCGGTTAAGGTCAGGTGGATGACCGTGCCCTCTGCTGACCTCCTGTTCCGGGCCCTCCACGTCCAGGGGGAGCCGCCACTGCGGCTGCTGCCGCCGGCAGCGGCCGGAATTCTGTCCTCCCTGGACACCCCGCCGCGTCTGGCGGCGCATCTGCGCGCGGTCCACGATGTCGCGGTGGAACTCACCGGCTGGGTGCGGGAACGGCATCCCGGTCTCGCCTTCGACCACGATGCCGTGCACTTCGGCGCGGCCACACACGATGTGGGGAAGATCCGGCACCCCGGAGAGCTCACCGGCCCGGGCTCGGAACACGAACAGGCCGGCCGCGACCTGCTGTTGGAGTACGGGTTCCCTCCTCAGCTGGCCCGGTTCGCCGCCACTCACGCCGGATGGGATGCTCCGACCGTGACCATCGAGGATCTTCTGGTCGCCGCGGCCGACAAGGTGTGGAAGGACAAGCGCGTCCCCGGCCTGGAAGAGCGGCTCGCCCGGACCCTGGCCGCGGCAGCGGGGCGAGAGCCCTGGGAGGAGTTCCTCGCGCTCGACGACCTCCTCACCCGCATCGGCGCAGACGCCGCCGGCCGTCTGGTTTTCCAGTCGGCTTTTCCCACCTGACCATGACCTCTCCGCACGACCGACCGAACGGGCCGGACTCTGCTGCACGCGGCTCGGGCGACCGGTGGCGGGGGTTCCTCCGGCATGCTCGTCGAGGAGGCCCTCGTTCACACGGCAGGGCGGTGAGGGGCCGTGTACTCGGCCGTGATACTGAAGATGCCGGGGTGTGCCGACGGCCATATGGATAGGCTGATCGGGTGATTACAACTGAACGGCTCTCGCTGCGCCCTCTTCGGGTTGAGGATGCCGACGCGTTTGTTGCGCTCCACGCCGATGAGCGTGTGAACCGGTTCGTCGGCGCCTACTCACACCAGCAGGCCCTGGAACGGCTGGCCTCGGTCGAGCAGCAGTGGGCCGAACGGGGGCACGGGCTGTGTGCCGTCGAGCTGAAGTCCACCGGTGAGTTCATCGGCCGGGTCGGGCTGAACTACTGGGAGAACTTCCACGAGGTCGAACTCGGCTGGACTCTCAAGGCAGGGGCATGGGGCCACGGTTATGCGACCGAAGCCGCCCGCGCGTGCCTGGACTGGGGGTTCGCCACCTTGGACGAGCCCTACTTCATCTCCATGATCCGCCCCGGGAACACCGCCTCCCTCCGCGTCGCGCAACGGCTCGGCTTTACCCCACTGCGCCAGGACCAGCTCTTCGGGAATCCGGTCACGGTGCACTCGGCAAACAAGCCGGCCTCACCTTGAAGCACGGATACCTCCGGCCCTGCCAGGGTCAACACGGCCCCTCCGCCCCACTGGGCCACGTCATCAAATGATCTCGAGTGGCGGATCACGGTGGGGTGATACCTCGTCATGAACCCTCCGACACGTAGTGGGCTTTGGACAGCCGCTGCTTCCCCGGGCGGTCCGGGGCCGCAGACGGCCGGACGACCGCACCGTTGCCAACGAGATCGTGCGGAAGTCCCGGACCGGGGTGACCTCGCGAGAGATGCCGGAACAGAACGGGTCCCGGGCGACGCCGCACGCCCGTTTCCGCAGGTAAGCCCTCAACAGCACCTCCGACCCGATGCCGCAGACCATACAGGCCCGGACAAACGCAGCCGGGGTCAGAGGATGTCGGTGGACGGGTGGAGGACGGCTGCGGCGATTTCGCGGACCCGGTCCAGAGTGATCCCTGTTCGCTGCTCGACCGCGAGGGGATGGTTGGTGGGCTCCAGCTCGATGAGGAAGCTCCGGCCGACGGGGCGGGTGTGGACGTGAGTCTTCAGATTGATCGTGCTCGGGGAATAGGAGAGGAGGTCGGTGCTGAGCCAGCCGAAGTACGGCTCCTCGGCCTCACGGCCGACGGTGTTCCACCTGTCTGCGGCACGGGAGAAGTTCTCGCGGCTCAAAGAGACCCAAACAGCCCAGGAGAACACATCGTCGCTGCCGACGACCGGTATCTCGACGAGCCCTTTGACGAAGTAGTGCTGGGCCTGGACAACGCACTGGTCCGATGAGAGCAGGCAATCCGAACGCTCGGAGAAGCTTTCGTCCCACATGTAGGGGGCGGTGGTCGAGTAGTTCATCGGGAGCTCCGGGTGCTGCCGGCCGCAACAAGAGCAGGTGAAACCGGTGACGTTGATCATGATCGGAAGCCTAAGGGTTGTCCTGTAAATGATCTCCCGTCGCCTCGGGCATGCCCAGTGGTCGTGTGGCCCGCCGACCTCTCCGGCGAAGGTGAGGTTGGGCATTCGAGCGATAACGAACAGTTGGCCACCCTCCCGGACGGGGGCGGAGCCGACGAGCCGAGCCCGGAGGGCCAGGAGCCCTGCGTCCTCGGGTTTGCCAGCGCTGCGTTTCAGTGATCTTGGCCTGCGGTCCGTACGGAGCAGTCGTGTCCGTCGCCGGGCAAGCCCATGACGTTCAGCACGGGGTCCTCGCCCTCGGCGATCTCGAAGGTGAAGCTCGCTCCTGACGCGATCGCCGTAAGGGAGCACTGGTTACCGAAGGTCAGTGCAGCATGCGGCGCCCAGGAACAGTCGGCCCTGTCCAAGGCGGAAACAACGTCCGCATGCTTGAGGCCTGCCGGGAAGGTGCCCGTCCCTCCGGCAACCGACGGAGGGAGTTCGACGACGTCGCGCCAGGTCTGGACACAGATGAGAGAAACCTTGCGGCAGCGGCAGACACTGAGCTCAAGGTCCCCGTAAGCGAAGAGCCGCGGCCATTTTCTGTTCCGGCTCATTGTTCCGATGACCCACGGCTCGCCCAGTGCCGCGATCACATCGTTCCAGTCGGCTCCGCTGTACACCGGGCCCAGTCGGCCTGTCTTCGCCATACGGGTCAGGACATCAAGAACTTCCACGAGGCGGAGCCTGACAGGTGCCCTCACCAGCAGTCCAGCGATTACAGGAGGCCGGCCTCGTTGTGGGTTGTTCACTTCGGGCACGGCTGCCGGGTGCCCGGCAGCCTACGAGTGCTGCCGCCGGGGCGGGCGGTCAGCGGATGCCGGGGAAGCTCCTATGGACCGTCAAGCGGTCTGCGGGAGCGCTTCGGTGCGGATCATGTGAGGTAGGTGGCGATAGATCTCGCGGGTGACGAACCGTTTGAGGCAGCGGACGATGTCCTTCTTGACCATGCCTTCGGTGGTTCGTCGCGCGATGTAGTCCTGGGTGTGCTGGTCGTGTTTCATGCGGGCCAGGACGATGGTGTGCAGGGCGGTGTTGGCTGCTCGGTCGCCTCCGCGGTTGAGGCGGTGGCGGTTGGTGCGGCCGGAGGAAGCCGGGACCGGTGCGGCTCCGGAGAGGTGGGCGAAGGCGGCTTCGAGGGAGGCGCTCGGGGGTTGTCACCCGCGCCGGCCAGCAACTGGCCGGCGGTCTCCGGTCCGGCGCCGGGCAGAGCGACCAGCCGCGGGGCGGCCCGGGTGACCAACGAGTCGATCTCCCGGTCCGCTTCTCCGACCTCCTCGCTCAGAACCTGATGGCGGCGAGCGAGACAGCTACCGCCTGACCTGCGGCATCGCGCCTTGCTCAGGTTTTCCACAGCCGTCGATCATTCGCAGATGAGACCCGAAGTTCAGACGTTCGTCGCCGACGGCCCCTCCCCGGCTGGGACGCCGACCGGGTAACGACCGCCCAATCGAGCCGGATCCAGCAGCTCGCGGGGCGTGGTGAGCGGCGTCCGCCTCGCCGCCGGCGCGCAGGGCATGGGCAGAGCAGGGGCGGGTGGTGAGCGGGGCGGTCGCGCGGCCCGGATCAGGAGTCCGGTGCCTCCCGGATGAGCTTCTGTACCCGCTCGACGTCAGGCAGCCGCGACGTGTGGCCGCGGCGGCCCGGCGGCTGCTCGTGCGGGAGGTGTGCCGGTGACACGAGGCGGCGCAGGCCGGTGCGGAGAAGAGCGCCGTCGACAGCGGTGGCGCCGCTGAGAGCGAGCACCGAGATTCCCTGTTCGAGCGCCGTCATGAGCCGTGCGACATCGTCGACCGGGAGGTCCTCCCCGGCGGGCCGGCCCTCGGCCGCGACGCGTCCGTAGGCATCGAGCATCACCTGGACCCGGGCCCGGAGCAGGGGCGCCAGTA
This sequence comes from Streptomyces sp. NPDC003691, assembly GCF_053981115.1. Taxonomy (NCBI): domain Bacteria; kingdom Bacillati; phylum Actinomycetota; class Actinomycetes; order Kitasatosporales; family Streptomycetaceae; genus Streptomyces; species Streptomyces sp. NPDC003691. The sequence continues at coordinate 22,399 of NZ_JBSFNQ010000027.1, forward strand.
CGGAGTCGCGGGCGGCGGTCGCGATGAACTCGAGCATGGCGAGCCCGAATCCGTGCACCATTCCGGCCGCGTCCCCGTCGCCTCCCGGATCCGCGCCCGTCTCCGGCTGCCCGGCACCGCCTGTCTCCGGCGCTGCGAGCGGATCCCAGTCCCCGCCGCGCAGAGTCTCCAGGTTGTGGTCCATCACCGTGAGGAAGAGCTCGGCCTTGCCGCCGAAGTTCGAGTAGACCGCGCCTTTGGAGAACCCGGCCTCCCCGGCGATCGTCTCCAGGCTCGTTCCGTGGTAGCCGTCGCGGGCGAAGGTCATGAGTGCCGCGATGATCAGCGCTTCGCGGGTCTCCTTCTGCTGTTCGGCACGGCTGCGCCGCACCCGGGGGGCGGGCGTCGATGGGCGTCGGTCCATGAACCCATCCTAGTTGACGTACCGCAAGTATTTGGATACCAATGGCATTCAAATACTGATGGTATCTGAAGTGCCGGGGTGTGCCTCATGGGGCGGAGGCCCGGCGCACGATCGACGAGAGGGAGCGCCATGAGCAGCGCGGTGCTGGAGATCGAAGGCCTCACGCGGAGGTTCGGTCCGGTCGTCGCGAACGATCGGGTCGGCCTGAAGGTCGGGCCCGGTGAGGTCGTCGGGCTGCTGGGACACAACGGCGCGGGGAAGACCACCCTCGTCTCCCAGCTGGTGGGGCTGCTCCGGCCCGACAGCGGGTCGATCCGCATCGCGGGGGCGGACGCGGTGGCGAACCCGGCGGCGGCCCGCCGCAGTGTGGCGCTCCAGGCCCAGTCGCAGGCCCCGATGGACGGGCTGACGCCCAGGGCGGCCATCGAGATCGCGGGCCGGCTGCGTGGTCTGTCTGGGGCGGACGCGAAGGCCGCCGCCGTCGCGCTCGCCGACGAGCTGGACATCGGGGAGTGGCTCGACCGGAGGGCCGTCCCGGGCGGCGGGCTCTCCGGCGGGGTCCGTCGGCTGACCGCATTCGCCATGGCGGCGGTCGCACCGGCACCGCTGATCGTTCTCGACGAACCCACCAACGATGTGGACGCGGCCCGGCGGCGGCTCCTCTGGGACGCCGTCCGCCGGCTCGGAGACACCGGCGCGGGTGTACTCCTCGTCACCCACAATGTCGTCGAGGCCGAGCGGGTGCTGGACGAACTGGTCGTTCTCGACCACGGAAAGGTCGTCCTCGCCGGATCCCCGGCCCGGCTCCGAGGGACCGGCGACAGCCTGCGGTTGGAGCTGTCGCTGCACCCGGGCGGTCCCGACCCGTCCGAGCCGCCTGCCCGCGTCCCGGTATCGCCGGTCCGCCGGGTCCGCGCCGGTCGGCGCGTTCTGCTGAACCTCGCGGCCGACGAGGTGGAGACCGCTCTTGCCTGGGCCGCGGAGCTCCGTGCCGACCGGCTGATCGAGGGCTACGCCGTAGTCCCCACCGGCCTCGAGGACATCTATCTCGCCGCGACCGGCGCGGCGGCCGACAAGAAGGAAGCCCCACAGTGCCGACAGCGTTCCACTCCGCCCCCGCGGCGGTTCCCGTCCGTGTTCCGCCGCGCGTCGGCCTCTTCACGACCTACGCGACCCTTCTGCGCTGGACGACGGCCCAGATCGGAGTGATGCTCCCGCTGGTCGTCGTCGTCCAGGCGGTGCTCGCGGCGGGCATCATCGTCGGCTTCGGGTTCCTCGTCCCCGGTATCGGCGCCGCCGAAGCCGGATTCCTCGCCTCGGGCGCCCCGGCCGTCCTGCTGATGGTCGTCGGCTTCGTCCTGGTCCCCCAGGGCGTGGCGCAGTCACGCACCAGCGGCGCCTTCACCCATCTGCGGGCCCTGCCCGTCCCCCGGCCACTCCTGCTGCTGGCTGATCTGACGGTATGGCTGGCGGTCGCCCTGCCGGGCATCCCCGTCGCGGTCCTCGTCTCGAAGTGGCGGTACGGACTGACGTACTCCGTCGACTGGACCGTGCTGGTTGCCGCGGCCTCCCTGACCGGAGTGATGGCCTCGGCCGTCGGCTATGCCGTCGCGGTCCTGCTGCCACCGCTCCTGGCCCAGCTCTCCACCCAGGTGCTGGTGTTCTTCATGATGCTGTTCTCGCCCGTCACCTTTCCGGCGAGCCGGCTGCCCGCATGGTTCCGCGACGTCCACGACGTGCTGCCGTTCCGGCCTGCTGCCGACCTGCTCCGCGCGGGGCTGCTGTCGGACGGCTACAGCGCGGCCGGGCGGGACTTCGCCGTACTGCTCGTCTGGTGTGCGCTGGGGGTGGCGATCAGCGTCCGCGCCCTGGTCCGGCGGGCCTGAGCGACGGGCCGGGGCGGCGGACAGAGGCCGTCGGCGCGGCGGTGATCATCCGGCGGGCGCGGCACGGACTGGACGTCGTTCCTGCCCAGGGGGCGCAGGGGCCGTGATTGTGTGCGGCCGCACGGGAGCGTCGCCGTCCACGGGGCGTGCATCCGGTGGACGGCGCCGCTCCGCGCGTCAGTTCGCCGTCGCCGGTTCCGGCAGGGGGTCCGCCAGCTTGCGCAGCATCCCCGCGACCAGGGCGGTCCGGGCCGGCACGGTGTCGGGGTAGATGAACTCGCCCTGGGCATGGGCGCCGTCGCCGACGGCGCCCATGCCGCACAGGACGGGCAGGCCGAGGGCGGCGATGAAGTTGGCGTCGCTGGCGCCGCCGACGGCGGTGTCGGGAAGTTCGCCGCTGCCCTGGTCGCGGGCGACCTCACGGGCGAGGTCGAGCAGGGGCGCGGAGGCGGCGTTGAGGGTCATCGGCGGCCGGTTCCAGTCGCGTTCGATCTCGATGCGTACCCGCGGGTCGCTGATCTCGATGGCGTCGAACGCGGCGTCGACCCTGTTCTGCTCGTCCTGGCTGCTGATCCGGATGTCGATGCTCGCGGTCGCCCGTCCGGCCACGACGTTGGTGGCGGAGCCGCCTTCGACGAGGCCGGTGTTGATCGTGGTGCCCCGGTCGGGGGCGGCGATACCCGCGGCGGCGACGACGAACTCGGACAGCGCGGTGATTGCGCTTGCCCCGTCCTGGGGGGCGAGCCCGGCATGGGCCTCGACTCCGGTGGCGATGACCCGGAAGATCCCGGAGCCCTTGCGGGAGGTCTTGACCGCGCCGTGGGCGCTGGGCTCCAGCACCAGGGTGGCATCGACCCCCCGGGCGACCTCTTCGATCACCGGCCGGGAGGAGAGCGAGCCGATCTCCTCGTCGCCGTTGAAGAGGAAGGTCACATCCGGGACGGGCGTGCCGCCCTCCGCGGCGAGCTTCAGCGCCCAGACGGCCTGCACCAGCCCCGTCTTCATGTCGAAGATGCCCGGTCCGCTCAGCTTCAGGGGGCCGTCGCCGCACTGCTCCGGCTGCTGCCATCCGGCAAGGGTGCCGGTCGGCCACACGGTGTCGTAGTGGCCGACGAGCGCGATGTGCCCGCTGCCGGTGCCGCGGTAGGTCAGGGTGAGGGTGGAGCCGTACTCGCCGCCGGGGTAGCGCTGTTCGCGGTCGGGCGGCCCGAGCCGGCGCACGGCCAGCTCGCGCAGGAGGTCCAGGCCCGCCGCGAGGCCGGGCAGATCTCGGCTGCCGGTCTCGCAGCGAACGAGGGACAGGATGTCGGCGACGATCTCCGCCGACGCCTCGTGGGCGCGGGCGGTGAGTTCGGCTGCGGGCACTGCGGTCATGGCCTGCTCTCTGGTACGGGGCGGGGGTCGCCCACCGGGGGAAAGGGGGGCGGGGGTCGCCCACCGGGGGGAAAGGGGGGCGCGGTCAGCTGATGCCGAAGGGGATTCCGAGCAGGTACCAGATGACGAAGAACGCCATCCAGGCGACCCAGACGACGGCCGCGATGGGGATGGTGAAGGAGGCCAGGGTGCCGATTCCGGCGGACTTCCGGTACTGCTGGATGAAGCCCAGGGCCATCACGAAGTACGGGCTCATCGGGGTGACGCAGTTGGTGACGGAGTCGGCGACGCGGTAGACGGCCTGAGTGGTCTCGGGCTCGATGCCGATGAGCATCAGCATGGGGACCAGGACCGGCGCGGCCAGGGCCCAGAGCGCGGAGCCGCTGGTGATGACAAGGTTCATGATCGTGATCAGGACGGCTATGCCGACCAGCACCATCCAGCCGTCCAGGTCCAGGGCGCGCAGGGTCTCGGCGCCCTTGACGGCGAGGATGTCGCCGATGTTCGTCCACTTGAAGTAGGCGAGGAACTGGGAGATGGCGAAGAAGAGGACCAGGATCGGCGCCATCGACTTGGTGCCGTCGACCATCGCGGCGATGATGTCGCGGGACGCGGTGAAGGCACCGGTCATCCGCCCGTAGACGGTTCCGACCAGGGCGAAGAACAGGCCCAGCACCATCGCCATGCCGCCGATGACCGGGGAGTTGACGATCCCGCCGCCCTCGCCGCGCAGCGGGGACGAGACGGGGGTCATGGCCGCCACCAGGAGGACGGCGAAACCGAGGGCGACCAGTCCGGTGGCGCGCAGAGCGCGGCGCTGGACCCCGGTGACCTCGATGGCTTCGCGCTCGGCGGCGTTCGGCGCGGCCACCGGCTCGTCGGGCTCCAGGTCCGAGCGGCGCGCGATCACCTTGTCCACGACCAGAGTGATCACCAAGGCGACCAGGACCGAGGAACCGACGCCGAAGAAGTAGTTGCCCACGGGCGTGACGACGTAGTCGGCGTCGATGGTCTGGGCGGCGGCGGTGGAGATTCCCGACAGCAGGACGTCCGTGGTGGTGAGCGACGGAGAGGCGTTGTAGCCGGCGGAGATGGAGACGTAGGCCACGATGCAGCCGAGCACCGGGCTGCGGCCCGCGGCACGGAAGATCAGTGCGCCGATCGGGACGAGGGTGAAGTAGGCCGCGTCTCCTGCGACATGGCTGACCATCGCCGTCAGCGACAGGGCGAAGGTGAGGTACTTCCCCGGCACCCGTTCGACCATGCGGCGCAGCAGGGTGGCGAAGAGCCCGCTCTTCTCGGCGATCACGATGCCGAACATCACGGTGAGTATGGTCGCCAACGGCGGGAAGGCCGCGAAGTTGTCGACGGCTCCCTCGATGGCCATGGTGAGGCCCTCGTGGCTGAGCAGGCTCTTGACCGTGATGGTCTCGCCCTTGCCGGGGTGCACAGCGCTCACGTCGACGGCCGACAGTACGGCGCTGAGGACGGCGACGACGCCCGCGAGCATCCAGAACAGCCAGAACGGGTGGGGGAGTTTGTTGCCGACCTTTTCGATCGCCGCGAACCCCCGGAACGCGATGCGGAGGGCTCTTGACTCCGGCTCGGCCGGCCGGGGCTCGGCGGAGGTGACGCTCATGGGACCTCTTCGTGCAAGTGAAGGATGTTCCTGCGAACAATGGCAGCTAAGTGAGAGATTCTCTAGACTTTCTAGGTAACGGTGGGATTAACCGGCGAGCTAAGGTAGGGCTCCATGACCCGCCCTCTGCTGGACGAGCTGGACCGACGTCTCATCGGCGCGCTGCACCTGGCCCCCCGGGCCACCTGGGACGACATCGGAGGGATCCTGGCCGCCGACGCCAGCACGCTCAAACGCCGCTACGACCGGCTCCACGAGGCCCGGATGATCCGCGTCATCGGGCAGGCCGACTGGGGCGTCCACTCCACGGCGATGCCGGTCCATGTCTTCCTGGACATCAGCGGCGAGACCCCGCTCGCCGTACTGCACCGCCTGCGCGACCTTCCCCATCTCCAGCTGCTGGCGCAGATCTCCGGCGACTACCCCATCTACGCGGTCGTCCACGCCCCCTCCGAGGCCGCGACCAGCCAGGCGATCGACCGGATGTTCTCGGTCCCCGGCGTCCGCAGGGTCAACGCCCTGCCGGCCCTGAGTACCCTGCGCCGGGGCATCACCTGGGACCCCCGGTTCCTCGACGACGCCGAACGCGACGGCCTGCTGGAACTCATCGGCTCACGGCCGGAGGGCACGGCGACTGCCACCGCGATGCCCCCCGCCAAACCCCTCAGCGATGCCGAGCGGGCCGTGGTCGCCCTGCTTCTGCAGGATGGCCGCGCCTCCGCCGCAAGCATCGCCCGTGCGGCAGGAATGGCCACGTCCACCGCGCATCGCGTGGTCCGCCGGGTTCTCGACGAGGGCTGGGTGAAGCCGCGGCTGGAGATCGTCTCGGAGTGGCTCGGCTTCGAGACGCCCTTCATGCTGAGACTGCGCGTGGCCCCGGGGGAGACCCCCGATGTGATGCGCCACATCGACCAACTGCCGCAGACACGGCTCGTCGCCCATGTCGCCAGCGACCTTTCCGTCCTCGCCACGGGTCTGGTCGCCGACCGCTCCGCCGTGGCGCTCTTCGTCGACCGTGAACTGGCCGCGATCCCCGGCATCCTCGGCGTCGGCGTCGGCGTCATGCTCGCCGAACCACGCCGCTACTGGCTCGACCGGGACCTCACCTCCGGTCTCGGCGCGTTCCACGCCCCGGCCCTGCTGTGACCGGCCGCGGGACCGGCGCTGCGACGCAGTGATCCTTCAGTCCGTGGTGGGACGGGAGGACACTGATGCGCCGGGCACCCGTCTCCACCCGGGGAGCCTGCAGAGGCTCCGCCACGGGCTTGCCGAGCGGCGATCTCCGGGTCGCCGTCACCGGACTCGACGGCCTCAGCACGGGGAGCACCCGGCTGCTCGCCACCGGCGGCTGAACGGCCCGCCCGGTGGACGGCCGCCGAACCCGGGGGACGGGCCCTCGCAGCGGCTACTCGAACCGGGCGGTGTCGCCCACTCCCCTGCGTACGATCTCCGGCTCACCGCCGGAGAAGTCGATGACCGTGGTCGGCTCGGTGCCGCAGTCACCCGAATCGACCACGGCGTCGACGACATGGACGACATGGTCGAGGCGCTCCTTGATTTCCCAGCCCTGGGCCAGCGGCTCCTTCTCATCGGGCAGCAGCAGTACGGGCGGGAGGAGGCAGGCCGTCGTCGTTCTGACCCACGCCGTCACCACGCCGCGCACCAGCCGGCACAGTATGCGCTCCGCCCCTCCACGCACAGGTGCCCGAGTGCTCAGGCGAAGGTCACCTCGTGCACGACAACCGACACGTCCGCATCATCCGCCAGCATCCCCAACCGGGTACCCGGAGTGAAGGCCGCCTTCAGATACGCCGCAATCCGCGGCCAGGCCACCAGCCGAGAAGGACCGTACCGCAACCAATCCGATGGGCGGCAGCGCGTCGGGATGGTGATGTGTGCGGGTTCAGGAGATCTTTGGCGTTCTGTTCTCATCACATCTCCGACGCTGTTGGCTCGTCGTTGTTCCGCCTGGAGATAAACGGGGCGGGATGGAGCCGCAGGAGTTGGTGGAAGGCACTGGCATCCTGGCCCCATGGCAATCGCGGGTTCTCGCACGAAGACGACGGACACATGGCTGACGGCTGTCGATGAGGTGCTTCTGGGGCAGCGAATTGCCAAGGCGCTTCCCTCATCCGGATGGCACTGCAGTCATCCAGGACCTGTCGGGTTGCACCAGGTCCACCTGCATGACTCGATCCAGTCCGCTCTGGGCTGCGGAAGCACGCAGGCGTTTCTCAGCCTCCCGGCAGGTGCTTCCCTCCCACCAGCGATCATTCCAGCTGCGGGTGTCCTCACGCCTGTCGGGCCGCCGACCTCGGCGGTCGTCCAGCTGCTCCGTTCACGGCTCAGAACGGACGAGCGGGGCGAATTCTTCGAGAGTGGGCGGCTCGCGGTGCGGTGGTCCGAACCCGAAGCCGGACCGGAAATGCATCAGACCCTCACCGAACAGACCCGGCTGATCTGGGCTGCGTTGCGAGCTGCGACCCGGCCGGCCGTGATCGAGGCACCCGACGGTCGCCGCACTTCGGGAGCGAGAATCGGGCCCGCCGCCCGTGACGAGGTGCTGCGCCGCCGGCTGCCGCTGGCGAGACCCGGCATCCAGCGGTTCCGGCTGGTGACCTGATGGCGAGGGCCCGGCTGCCGGAGGCCGCCGGGCCCGATGACCAGTAACGCTCAGCCGAGTCGTTCAGGGAGTCCTTCGCAGCGGGATGACGTCGGGGCCGGTGGGCAGGGCAGGGCGGGCGGCCTCCGGGGTGGCCGGCAGGACCACGGTGGTGACCGGCTGCTGGCAGTGCGGACAGTTCCGGGTGGCAGTCGGCTCCAGAGGGTCGCGCTCCGGGACCGCCGGTCGGGGGCCTGACCGTGGTGTCGATCCGGGTGGTGATGGAAGGTCAGGCAGTGCGGGTGGCGCCTGCACCTCACCGAGCCGACGGGCTCGTTCCTCGTCGCGCTGACGATCACACTGTTTCTCCGCCTCGCGGCGACAGGCCGGTGAACAGTAGACCTGCCGCCGGCGGGGGCTTGCGATGAGCGTCGGTCGGCCCTGAAACCCGAACTGCCCCGCCCGGCACTCCGAGGCGCCGTGCCTTCCCGGACACACCGAGAGATCCCATCCCATGCTCACCGCCGCTCACACCGCGGATGAGGTTGACAGGTACGACCTGGGAGATCCGCAGAATGTCGGCCTGATCCCTTTCCCCGGCCTGCCAGGCCCGGCCACACTGGTGCGATGCCGATAGACCCCCGAACGGTCCTCGTGGTCACGACCGAAACTGACGGCCCCGACTACGGGCGGACAGTCCTGCACCGGTGGCTGGTGTGGAGCGGGTCGCAAGCCGATGTAGCCGACTGCCTGACAGAGATTCAACAGCTGGCAGCCTCCGGAGGCGCCACGGCAGTCGTGGCGGCGCGAATCATGACCGAATCGAACACCTACACCGCCGCACCTCGCGCCTTGGACCGCGTAGAGACAACGGTGCTTTACCGGATGTACGGCACCGCCATCAGGTACGAATAGTCCAGGAGTCTCCTCCCCACGGCGGGGTGGCGCAGGGTGTCGCTGATTTCAGGGCGAAGCTGCCACGGCTGCCACGGCACGGGTCAGGATTCGGTGCAGGACAGGCACCGGGATCGCCGGGTTGGTGACCGCTGCGCGTGCCGTGTCACGGTCGTGCAGTAGTCCCGCCAGGACGCCGGCCGGCAGCCGCGGATTACGCACCGCGGTGGAGCGAACGTGTCCGTCCGGGTCGTTCAGCAGCCGCACCGCGGCGGCCGGTGACAGCCTCGGGTCCTCGGCCGCGCGGCGGCGCACTTCGGCTTCGGGGTCCAGGGCCAGGCGCGCGACGTCGGCCGGTGTCGACTCCGGATCGTCCAGGGCCAGGCGGCGCATCCGTCCGCTGGGGTCGGCGATGTAGCGCAGCAAGCCCGTACGGGGGAAGTTGGGATGGCTGCGGGGGCAGTCGGGACGGCTGAAGCTGCCGTCCCACCAGCGCCAGACTTCCAGCAGCATGTCGGCCGGAGCGTCCTCGCACGATTCGGCGAGGAAGAGGCGAACCGCCCGATCCTCGTCCCGCGCCAGGACTGCTACGACGTCCGGTGGGAGGTGCCGGGCCCGGGCCACACTGCGACGGACCAGTGGGTGCGACGACACGGCAAGACGGCGCATCGCGTCGCTGTCACTGTGCAGGTCTTGAATCCAGGACAGTGTGTGCGACATCAATGACGCGTCGAAGCAGTGTCGTACCTCGGCACGTTGTTCCTCGGTGAGGTCGGGGCGCAGCGCCACCGCAGAACGGATGTCGTCCTGCGGATCCTGTGCCAGCACGGCGACGCCGTGTGCGCTCAGGCCCGGGTTGGCGGCCAGGGCGCGTCGTACTTCCGCGTCCTCGCAGCCGACCAGCTCCGCCTCGAGCCCGGGCACGAGGCGGCACTGTTCGAGCGCCCGCCGCGGGTAGGGCAGGGCGGCGAACACCTCACGAGGCATGGGTACGCCGGTGTGATGAGCGAGCAGCGCAGCCGTTCGCACCGTGTGGTCAGCGTCGGCCAACAGCTGCTCCCGCAGTGGCGCAGCCAGGTCCTCCCACCGGGCACAGGCCGCCGCCCGTATCCGGGGATCGGCGTCGGCCGCGAGGCCGGGGAGGTGCCGTGCGGGGAGCCCCGGGAGGTCGGCAGCCTGCGCGCGGGTCGGACCGGCGAGAAGGTCGTCGTACAGGTCGTCGGGAAGCTCGGCGCCCCGGATACAGGCGCGCTCGGCCCAGAGCACCCGTCGACTCGGCGACGGCTCGGCGCGGATCAGGCGTACCCACTGATCGGATGTGAGCTCGGTCCGGAGGGTGTCGGCGTACCCCGATCGCACCTGCGGATCGGGATGTGCCACGACGGCGTCGACAACGGCGGGCCGGTCGCATCCGTGCAGTAGGCCCGCATCCGCATCCAGCAGCCGGATCAGCATTTCGTCCGTCGCGGCCGGATTCACCCCGATGCCCTCCGCCCAGTGCAGAGGCCATCCACGCCGGCCGGGGACCGTCGCCCACACCGCGGTGCGCTCGGCCTCCGTCTCCCGGTCGGCGGCCGCGGCGGCCTCGTCCAGCCGCTCCGGCAGTCGGTCCAGGGCCGTCACCCGAGGCCCGTCGACGCCGGGCACTTCCGCCAGCATCACCTGCCCGTCGAGGGAGAGCGCCACGAACCCGGGATCTCCGGTCAGCTCCGGTACGCCGCTCCCGGCGTACCGGACCCGGCTCCACCAGGAGTCGTTGCCGCCGATCCGATGTCCGAGGACCGCCACCAAGAACTCACCGTCGACATCGCAAAGACGGCGCCACCACGCGGTATCAAGTGCTGTGCGGGCGGCACCGTCCGGTGCCGCAGTTCCCCACGCGATCCGCCAGCCGACCTCCGGTGGGAACAGGCTGCCCGGTCGCACGTCATGGACAACCGCGAGTCCAGCGCGTGCGAGTAGCTCATGGAGTCCCTCTCGACGCTGCACGCGCTCATGATCCCTGCCGTTTTCCGCTGGAACAAGCCCGAGCACATTGCGTCCCGCATGCAGGTCCGGCCGCTCCGCTCCCCCGGTCGGCGTCCGGTGCCCGGAGACCGCCCCTATTTCGTGGCGGTCATGACATTTCGGCGCATTCGTCGACGAACGCGCAAAGCCGACGAATGAGGCTCACGAGGGAGGGGGTGGGGTCGGAGTCCCCCTGCATGTGAGGGGCATCGTGAAGCCACTGCTGCCACAGGCCTCCCGGTTCCCGGAAGCGTTCGGCATGGCCGCCCCCAAGGTTCAGGTCGATGAGCTGGAGAGCGCCCATGACGACAGTCTGGTCGTATCCGAGGTCGGGGCGGCGGAGGTAGCGATCAAGGTAGTCGGCGAGCAGATCAGCGTCGCGCGCTGTTCCGAATCCGGCCAGGGCCACGCTGTAGGCCAGCCCTACACAGCAGACTTCGCTGGCCAGCAGGAGTTCTCCGATGCGCCCGCGGAACTCGGTACGGCGGGAGACGGCTACGAGCCACGCCGCTGTTCTCCGTTCGCGCCAGCCGCCCTCGAAGAGAGTGGCTATCTCATGCGGGGTGATGACTCCGGCGTCCTCGCTCAGCCGTCGCAGGAAACGGTCGTACTCAGGACTTGGCATGCGCAGCAAGCCGCCGCCGAGCTTCAGATAACGCCGCTCGGGCGTGACATAGCGGCGGACCAGGGCGGACAACTCGGCATCGTCACGAGGATCGCGTATCACCCAACTGATCTTGCCTTGAACGGAGCGCAGCCGGCCCATTCCTTGCCCTGCTTGTCCGAGGACAGGCAATGGCCCAGGCTCTCGCCTGGACCAACCGCTCGCACGCTTCCATCCTCGACTTCTCGCGGAAGGACACCCCTCGTCGGACAGGCCCCCCTTGCGCATACCTCATGCAATTGGCATACCGCAGGGATCACAGGCCTTCAGCCCCACCGACACCACGCTTAGAAGCTCAGTAACCTTCGGTGGTGACCGGAACCGAGCTGGATGAGTTGATCGTTGCCGACGGCGCGGCGCTGCGCGCGTGGCTGCTGGACCATCACACCACTTCTCCTGGTGTGTGGCTCGCGCTGACCAGGAAGGGTGGTTCCGTTACCGCGCTGACCTGGCAGCAGGCGGTCGACGAGGCCTTGTGCTTCGGCTGGATCGACGGGCAGGCCCGCAAGCGCGACGAGGAAAGTTCCTGGAGGCGGTTCACCCCGCGCAGACCCCGCAGCGTCTGGTCCCGGCGCAACGTCACCCACGTGGCCCGGCTGGAGGCGGCCGGCCTGATGATGCCCGCCGGCTGTGCCGCGGTGGACGCTGCGAAGGCAGACGGGCGGTGGGCGGCGGCCTACGCTCCGTCATCCGAAGCGGAGGTGCCGGCCGACCTGCGAGCCGCGATCGCCGCCGACCCGGCGGCGCAGGCGATGTTCGAGGTGCTGACCAGGACCAACCGCTTCGCCCTCATCAACCGGGTCAATGCCGTCAAGCGGGCCGAGACGCGTACCCGGAAGATTGCGGAGTACGTGGCGATGCTGGCCCGGCACGAGACGCTTCATCCTCAGCGGGCCAAGCCGGCAGACCCGCCGACGCCGTGACCACCCGACCACCACGCCGGACACCGGGCAGCCGGCAGCCGGCAGCTGGCAGCTGGCAGCTGGCAAGTGTTCAGCGCACCGCGCTCATGCCCCGGTACCTCCGCTACGCCGAACCGAGAGCCGGGTCAACCCGACGCGGCGAACCGTGCAGGTCACCGGCCGGTACTACCCAGGTCGGTCAGACGCACACAGATCCAACCGACAGCAGCACGAGAGTTCTCCAGCCGGCTGCGCGGGCCGGAATCCAGAACCGACGGAGGATACGGAAGCTGCCGGTCTCCGTGGGCTGCCCGGACACGGCCGGCACGAAAATCAAGATGCCCGGGTCACGACCGGCCGGTGATACTGCTGCGATGAACAACCTGCCTGCCGCCGTGATGGACTCGTTGTCCGGGCTTGCCTTCGGTGATGCCTTCGGTGACCGCTGGTTCGGCATCCTGCGCCGCGAAGGACCAGCTGCTCTGGACGCACGGATCCTGCCTCCTGAGGCGTTGTGGCTGTGGAGCGACGACACCGCCCAGGCCCTCGTGCTCGTCCGGGAACTCGCCGACAGCGAAGGCATCGTCGACCAGGACCGTTTCGCTCGGCGTCTGGCTGAGGCCTACGCCGACGACACGCACCGCGGCTACGGCGCCTCGATGCACGACGTACTCCGCCGGATCGGCGCGGGCGAGCCCTGGCAGGTGGTGGTAGCCGGGCAGTTCGGCGGTCAGGGCTCCTGGGGCAACGGCGCGGCGATGCGTGTCGCCCCGCTCGGGGCATGGCACGCCGACGACCTGGGCACCGCGGTCGAGCAGGCCACCCGCCAGGCAGTCGTCTCCCACAGCCATCCGGAGGCTGTGGCCGGGGCAGTGGCGGTCGCTGTGGCCGCCGCCATGGCAGCACGCAGCCGGGGCGGGCCCGCTCCGGATCCAGCGGACTTCCTCCGGGCCGTCGCCGCGATCCTGCCGGACAGCGATGTCCGGTCGGGAGTACGGACCGCGGCACGGATGTCCGCGAGCGCTTCACCCACGCACGCCGCACATGTGCTGGGCTCCGGTTACCGGATGTCCGGACCCGACACCGTCCCGTACGCCTTGTGGTGCGCCGCGAAACACCTCGACGACCTGCAGGAGGGCCTGTGGTTCACCGTGGCCGGACACGGCGACATCGACACCACCTGCGCCATCGCGGGCGGGGTGATCGCCGCCCGCACAGGTGTCACCGCCCTCCCACCTGTCTGGCACACAGCCCGCGAGCCACTCCCCATACCAGGAATATCCTAAGAACTTCACCCACCCGAAAGATGCGCGGGGAGAAGAACCTGCACAGGGAGACGGCAGAGTCGCGGCCGGGCCTCAGCCCACACGCCCCGGGCTGAGGCACGTTCGCCCGGAGACGTCGGAGGTGGCGGCCTGCCCGTCGTCGTCTTCGTCCGCCGCGGACGAGAACGAGGTTCAGGGGTACGGGTCTTCGCGCCGGGGCGTTGCCATGCCTGGCCGGCTGCCGACGGTCACAGGTGCGGATTGAGCCTGCCGGGCCGGGCAGCCGGGCTACTGGAGCCGCAAAGCGCCGGGAGCACGCTTCTCGAAGATCTCGACCAGCTGGTCGAAAACGGTCGGCCCGTGCTGGTCACGGGCCGCGGCCAGGAGCACCGCCAAGCCGGTTCGGTTCGAGGGGTGGCACCGAGCCCGACGAAGCTCCAGCCAACGGACCGTCTCCGAATATCCGAGATGATCACGCGACACGGCATGATCACGCCATTCGACTATGTACTCGTCGGCGTCGGGGTGTCCCGGTCCACCGCTGAGACAGTCAGCAAAGGCATCGAAGGTCCTGCCGAAGTACTGGCGCCCGGGACCGTCGAATGCATCCATGACGGCCTCCCAGAAGTCGTCGAGCGTCCGAATCCGGGTTCCATCCAGTATGTACACCGCGGTCATGATTCGCAGAATACGTCCACCCCGGCGCCCTCCTCATCCCCATGGGCCCCAGGCTGTTCAGCAGCTGCCCGGCACAGGTGCCGCCGGAACATCCGCGCTGCGCAAAGGCATTTGTCCACTTCACCCCGGCCCCGGCGCGAGCCACGACATCCCCGAGACAGGCCGCTCCCGATGTGCCGGCCACCGCCCGCGCGCAACGCCGGGCCCCGCCGAAATCCTGCGGCTGCTGATAGCCGAGGACGGTCGGAGAGCGACCTGCCGGCCCGCGGACGAGCTGTTCGCCGAGCTGGTGTGCGAGCGGGAGTGGGCACCGGCCGTTTCCTCCAGGTCGGGCGGGAAGTACGGGAAGGTGCTCCATGACAGCCTCAGGAAAGTGGTCCGCACGGAGTTCCAGGACCTCAGGTCACACAGAATCTGAACGTGTTCAATAATTGAGCAATGTGAGGGCCGTGTCCCGTCGGGGCACAGCCATCCGCATGCCGAGAACACCGCGAAGGACGACTCCATGAGCAACCCGGCCACCCCGACCGCCACGAACTCCCGCGGCAGGACTTGGAGCAGGGCCCGGCTCATCGCGGTGGGCTACCCGGGGCTCACGCTCGCCGTCGCCCTGGCCAACGAGACCGCCGGACATCCTTCGGCCCTCGATACGACGATGACGCTGGTCTCCTTCCCCGGCGCCGTCCTGGTCCTGGTCACCCTGGTCTACCCACTGGCGCTGCTGCTCGGTGACGGCTCCGGCACGGAGGACACCGGGTTCAGCATCCTCACCCGCTGTTCCACGGCGCCGGGGCGCTGGCCAACGTCCTGATCGTGTGGGGCGTCATCACCCTCGTACGCCACTTCAGGAATGAGGCCGGCAACAGCCGGGGCCACTGAGCCCGCCCACCGCACGACCCCTGGCCCGGATCTGCCTTCTGCCGGTGGCAGAACACCGGCCCGACCGGGCGCGACGATCATTACAGTCCAGGCGCATGACGACAGTGACAACACGCACCATCGAATACGCAGCCGACGGTCTGACGATGATCGGGCACCTCGCGCTCCCGGCAGGTGTCGACCGTCGGGCCGCGGTGCTGGTCGGACCCGAGGGGACGGGGCTCAGCGACGTAGAACGCCGCCGGGCCGATGCGCTCGCAGAGTTGGGGTACGTGGCGCTGGCCTTCGACCTCCACGGCGGGCGCTATTTGGGCGACCCCGAGGAGATGCTGGCACGTTGCATGCCGCTGCTTGCCGACCCCGACCGGATGCGAAGCATCGGACACGCGGCGCTCGACGTACTCCGCGCCGAGCCGCGGACCGACCCGGACCGGATCGCCGCCATCGGCTACGGCACCGGAGGCGCAATCGCGCTGGAACTCGGGCGTGCCGGCGTCGAGCTGCGCGCGATCGCGACGGTCAACGGGCTGATCACGGGCCGACCGGGCGAGGCCGCGCGTATCGGCTGCCCGGTGTGGGCCGGGGTCGGGTCGGAAGACCCGATCATGGCGCCCGCGCAACGAGAAGCATTCATCGCCGAGATGCAGGCCGCGGGCGTCGACTGGCGTCTCGTGGTGTACGGCGGCGCTTTGCATGCCTTCCATCACCCGCCGGTCGACCACATCGTGCTTCCCGGGGTCGGCTATCACCCTCGGCACGCGCAGCGAGCCTGGCGGGATGTTGTCGACCTGCTCGCCGAGTGCCTGCCTATAACCGAGTGATCCGGACAGACGGCAGCGGCAGGCCATGAGTTGCCAGGAGGAGAGGCTGCTTGCGGCCGTTGGTCTTCTTGCCGGCGTCGTCGGGGTGGGAGTCCCGGACAATGAGGGACAGCGCGGGGCGGTGGTGATCACTCGGTGATCCGCCGGGTGTGGTGTCTGCGGTGAAGCATCCGTTCGTGGCCGGATGCGGCTGTGCTCGGACGCCGTGTTCTGCCGTCCCGGGCCGGGCGAGGGCCGGCCGGGGCACAGACTTCGACGGAAGCCCGATCCGGAGTGCACCACGGGGAACAACGGCCCGCGGCCTGGTCTCGCCGTGTTGCGCAACCCTGTCGGCGGGATCCCGGCGCCGAGCGTTCTCTCCGCCGTGGCGCGGCGGGTGTACGGGAGCCTCCGGTACCGGTCGGGGAAGCCGCCGGAGCCGCTTCCGCTCCCGGGGCCCGGCCGCCACGGGGCGTCTTTGCGCGACCCGCGTCCTACGATGACCTGGTACGACTGTGGAGGGGCGGAAATGTTCGAAGGCACCGAGGGCGGGACAGCGGCGGCGATCCGGCTGGCGCGGGGCGCCCCGCTTCACCGTGTGCTGGACGTCTCCGACCCCGGTGGCTGGCTCGCGCTGGACGAGGAAGCACGCGAAATGGCCCGGTATCGCCCGGCGCTCCTGCCGCGGTGGGAGCGCTCCTCCCCGTCGGCCGCCGGACTGGACCGGCTCGACGAGTCCCGGCTCGCACTCGCCCTCTGCCACAGCGACGGGCGGATCCGTCAGGAAGCACTGCGCCAGTCGGTCCGGTACCCCGCTCTGCTGCCGCTGGTCGTGATCCGCTGCACCGACTGGGCCGGTCCGGTGCGCGAGCACGCCCGGCAGTTGCTGAGCGAAACCCTGCACGTGGGCTCCGCCCCCGGCCTGGCAGCCGTCATCCTCCGCGTCGGCCGCCGTGACCGGGGCGCCTTCGGTGTGGAGGTCCTCGGCCGGGTCCTGCGCCGGGCATCGCACGGGCAGCTCGCCGTCCTCTTCAACGACCCCGACCGCGCCGTCCGCCGGTTCGCGTACCGGCTCGCCGTCGACGGTGGGCTGCTCCGCCCCTCCGAGCTGGCCCGCGCGGCGGCCCGGGACCAGGACACCGTGGTCCAGGACCTGTGTGCCACAGCGGCGCTCGCGGCACTGGAGGACGAGGACACCTACGCGGATGTGCTGCCTCCGCTGCTGTCCGCACGCAACCCGCGCACCCGTTCCGCCGGTGTCACCGCGCTGAGGCGAGCGGGGCGGTCGCAGCAGGCGGAGTCGTTCCTCGCGGACCGTTCCGCGCTCGTGCGCGCTTGTGCCCGGTATGTCGTACGACAGGACGGCGGTGACCCGGCGGCCTGGTACCGGGAGCGGTGCACCGTGCCGGGCGACCCCGGGCTGCCGCCCGGTGCGGTCATCGGGTTGGCCGAGTGCGGCAGCCGCTCGGACGCCGGGCTGCTGCGGTCGCTGCTCCCGCACCCGGTGGCCGGGGTGCGGGCGCGAGCGGTGGCGGGGCTGCGGGAACTGGACTGTGTGGATGCGGAACAGTTGCAGCGGCTCCTCGACGACCCGGCGGCGGGTGTCGTCCGCGAGACCACCATCGCTCTGCTGCCCTCAGCCGGCGAACTCTGTGAGGACCGGCTGGTGGAACGTATCCGCCCCGACCGGCCCCGGCACGTCCGCGCCGGCGCGTTCCGGCTCCTGGACACACGCGGGGGCGTCACGGCACTGCGGGCGGCGGTCGCACTGCTCGACGATCCGGACGTCGGACTGCGTACCCGGGCCGTGCAATCAATACAGCGGTGGCATCCGTCGCCGGACGAACGGCGCGGCAGTGCGGAGGTGGGGGAACTGCTGAACCGCAGCCGGCATGTTCTCAGCGATCCTGCGCTGCGCCGACTCATTTGGGAAACCGGGGTGGACAGCTGGCGTCCGTTTCGGTGAAGAACCGGGCCACGGCCTGTGTGTTCCGGACACTCTCGATGCAGGGGCAAGCTCGTCGTAGTTCCCCGGGGCAGTTTCCGGCCTCTCGTCGGGAGGTCGGACTACCGGGCCGGGAAGCGCTCTGCCTCGCGTTTCAGGGCGGAAGGCATGCTGGCCAGCCCCGACACTATCTGACGGATATCCCGTCCGAGTTCGGGGAACTCTCTCCAGACCTCCGCGCTTCTGGTGAGTACCGCGGCCAGCAGATCGCCCTCGTACAGGTCGCCTTCCGCGAGCGGGTCGGTCCGGAGGACGTCCACCGCCATGGGCAGCAGGTGGGCAAGGCCCAGGTCCTGCCCGATCAGCAGCCGTAGGTCCTCGACCGTCAGAGCAGCGAGCGGTTTGCGCCGAAGCTCGCGCACCGTCGCCATCAGCCGCGTTTCGGTACCCGACGGGTCCGGCCAGCGGTCTCGCTCCAGGTCCTCGAGAGAGCGGTCACGGTTCACGGGTACGGTCACCGGCCCATCCTCCCACGCCGGATCCGGGACACGGCCTGCCGGTTCAGGGCGACGAACGTCAGACCTCGCAGGGCCAGACGGTGACACGGGTTGGTGCCACACGGACCTCGACCCATGATCCGTCGATGCCTGCCGGTGGCAGTGGGTCGGCCAGATCGAACAGGATCGGTGTGCCGCCCACGTCCAGTACGGCCCCTCGGTCCCCGGTGAGGCCGAGCTGCCCGCGAAAGACCAGGCAGTCACCGTCTTCCCGCAGCTCGGGTACGTCAGCGGTACTCGGCCGGGCGTTCACTGCCCAGGCGATGTCCTCGTCCACGGTCCACTCGACGTGGTGTTCCCGCCCCACCGCCTCAGGTCTCCCCCGCCAGACCGCCGTAACCGTGCCCACCGCCGAGTGCACTCTCACCGTCATCGGCCCTGACGGGGCCGGACGTATCGCCTCTACTGTGACCAGCACCCTGCCGTCTTCCTTCCTTGATGGACCGGCCGAACGCCCCCGTACGGACATCCCCCGGTGAGGATGGTGCGAGCCGTCGTACATTGGGCGCCATGGCCGACCTGCCCGACCTCCACGGCTTGCTCCGCGAGGGCTCGACGGTGACCTACCTCGGTGAGGAGTACCTGGTTTCCCGGCGGGATGCCGGCACGCTGGTGCTGCCGAGCGGGCAGGTCGTCGTCAAGGACCCGCTGACGATGCGAGCCGATGCCGTACCGCTCGCCGTCACAGCCGTACCCGGCCGTTACCCGGTGGTCAGCTGGGCACTTCACGATCCCCCGGCCCGCCCGGGCGTCCACTCCACCGCCTACTGCGCCGCTCTTCAACTGGTGGTACGGGACGAGGCGGTGGTGGCCTGGGAGCCTGCGGTACGGCGCGGTGGTGGCAGCGGTGCGTATGACCATTACTACGCGGTCGACCGTGGTACGGCGTGCTTCATGGACCTTGTCGCGGCTCGTGCCCTCGGCGCCTGGGACGAGGACAGGGTCGACAGGCTGATCGTCGACCGAGTCCTCTACGACGGTACGGACGTCGTCGTGCGGCAGATCGATCCCGGGACAGGAGCCAACATCGTCATTTCCGACTGCGGAGGTGACGGCGTCTGCGGGGTCTGGGTCGGCCGTACGGCCCACGGGGACGTGGCCTGCTTCGTCACCGACTTCGTTGTGCCGGACTCGCCGGGCAGTGGCTGAGGCCCCTGATCGCGCAGGGGCGGCCCACCCGCCGGGTCGTCACCTGCTGCCGGCCGGGACCCGGCCGGTCCGGGTGTACCGACGGCGCCGTGCCGTGGCTGGCCCGGCTGCTCGTCGGCGTCGGCGTGCGTCAGGGGCGGTCAAGGCCCCAGGTCTGGAGGGTGTAGGGCCGTCCCTTCTCCTCCCCCGTGATCGGGGGAACGTCCAGCACGGTGAATCCCGCCTTGGTGGCCACGGCCACGCTGGCGGCGTTCTCGGCTTCGAGTTCGAGGATGACGTGGTCGAGGCCCAGCCGGTCGAAGGCGTAGGACGCCATCACCCGGACGGCTCGTACGGCGAGGGCCTGGCCGCGGTGTGCGGGGCCGACGGCGTAGCCGAGTTCCGTGCCTTCGGGGGCGCGGCGGAGCATGACCTCGCCGAGTGGGGCGCCGCCGTCCAGGGTGATGGCGAGGAGGACCGCGGTACCTTCGGACCGCAGTTGCCGGCTGCGGTCGAGGCGGGCGCGGGCTGCGGCTTCGTCGAAGGGGGAGACGATCGGTGTCCAGTACGCGATGTCGGGGTGGTCGAACAGGGCGGGCATCGCGCTCAGGTCCGTTTCCGTCCAGTCGCGCAGGACGAGGCCTTCTCCCGTGAGCTCGATCCGGTCGGGGAAGGGGGGCGTGGCGCTGCTCATGGTGGTGGGCCTCCGCGGGCGGTAGGGGACAGGGCAGGATAACCGGGGTCGTCGGGGTGGTCACCAGCGGTTTTCCTGGCCGGCCGGGGTGTGGCGGTGGGTGCCTGCTCCGGGCGGCCGGAGGGGGACGGGCGTTCGTGCGGACGACCACGGGGGACGGTCGGTGTGCTCGCGGCCCCGGCGGTGCCGCCGGTGCCGGGTGCGCGGTGGCGGAGGCGGCGTCCGGCCGTCCCCCGGGTCCGGTCAGGTGTTCTCCGCCGTGCGGGCGGTGCGGTGCCAGTCGACGGTCGCGGCCGCGGCCCGGTCGGGAGGGGTGGTCTCCACGGGGCCGAAGGTGCGGCGGTACAGTCCGTCGTCGATGGTCCAGGGGCGGTCGAACTGGTACCAGATGTCGACCATTTCACGGGCCGCGGGGTCGGCCCATCCGGCGATTCGCATGAGTGTTTTGGTGATCCCGCGCACGCGGGCCCGGCCTCCGGCCGCCGCGGCGAGCTGTTCGGCGAGGTGGCGCGGGGTGTCCGCCGGGGCGGCGGGGAGGACGAAGGTCCGGCCGTCGGCTTCGTCCCGTTCGCCGAGCGTGACCAGCGCGGCGGCGATGTCGGGCAGATAGTGCAGGGCGTGCGGGAGGTCGGGCCGGCCGGGCCAGTTCACCGTGGTGCCGCGCAGGACGGCGGGTATCACCGCTGCTCCGATGACGCTGTTGGTGCCGCCGGGCCCGTAGTAGTCGCTGGCCTGGCCGATGGTGACATTCAGGCGGCCGGTCCGGTGGGCTTCGAGGAGCCGGTCCGCCATGTCCTTGCGTACGGCGCCCTTCCGGCTGGTCGGGCGCCGGGGGTCCGTTCGGACAGCGGGCCGTCGGTTGGTTCGTACGCATAGAGGTTGTCGGCGAGTACGAGTTTCGCGCCGGCCGCCGCGGCGGCGTCCGCGATGGCTTCGGTGAGCCGGGGGAACTCCTGCGGCCAGCGGTGGTAGGGCGGCTGAACGCAGTGGTAGACGACGTCGGCACCGGCGCAGGCGGCGCGGGCTCCCCCGGCTGTGGAGAGGTCGGCGGCGAGGGTCGTGACACCGGGCGGCAGGGCGGAGGACGGGCGGCGCGAGACGGCGCGGACGCGGTGTCCGCGGCGGGCCAGCTCATGGACGACCGCGGTGCCGATGCCGCCGGTGCCGAGGACGGCGTGCAAGGGAGTGGGCATGGTGTCTCACTTCGTGGTTGCGGGCGGGAGGGGGTCGCCGGAGGGGGTGGTGGTACGGGGCCGGCGGGCGAGGGAGACCGCGGCGGCCAGGAACCACAGGTGCAGGAGGGTGGTGCCGACCGAGGTGGCCGGGCCCGGGTCGGCGCCCGCGAGCTCGGCGAGCGGGAGGGCGAGACCGGCCGCGACGGGGAACCCCGCGATCAGCAGCCAGCGCGGGGCGGCGCCGGTGCGCAGGGCGGCTGTGACGGTGCACAGGAGCCAGCCGACGGCGAACAGGGAGACCCCGAGCACTTCGCCGATGCCGCCGCCGAAGTCGTTGAGTACCTGGTACTGCACGGCCAGCGCCTCGCGGACGGCGGGGTCGGACGCGTTGCCGTGGGCCTCCGCCAGGGCGGGCATGGGGAGCAGCCAGCGGGATATCCCGATCGTACGGGCGAGCGTCGAGGCGACGGCGAAGCCGATGGCCACCCGGCTGAGCGGGCTGTCCGTGCCGCCGGTCAAAGTGCGGGTGGTCCATATCGCGACGGGGAGGAAGAGGACGGAGTAGGCGAGGTAGACGGCGTATCCGGCGCGGGCGGCGCCTTCGTTGGCGAGCAGTCGGGGCAGTGCGGTGGCGGCCGGGTCGTCGAGGCCGGCGGGCCAGTCGATCGCCGATCCGAGTACGAGCAGGGGGACGAAGATCAGCAGGCCTTCGACGGCCAGCAGGGCGGCGGTGATGCGCCGGGCGGTGACGGCTCCGGGGGGTGCGGCGGTGCCGGGGGCCGGGGCGTGGGTGAGGGACATGACTGCGCACTCCTTGCGTACGACGTTCGCAAAGCGACTGGTGTTCGCAGAACGTAGAGTACGCCGTTCGCAATGTAAACAGTGTTCGCTATTTGGTAGGGTGTCCGCATGCCCGCACCCACCCGCCGCGACCGGCTCCGCGCCGAGACCCTCGACGAGATCAAAACGGCCGCTCTGCGCCAGCTGCGCGAGGCCGGGGCGGCCCAGCTCTCGCTCCGGGCGGTCGCAACGTCCCTGGGCATGAGCCCGGCCGGGCTGTACCGCTACTACGACAGCCGCGACGCGCTGCTGACCGCCCTGATCACCGACGCCTTCAACCGGCTCGCCGACGCCGTCGAACAGGCCCGGGACGCCGATCCCTCCGCGGATGTGGCCGACCGGCTGCTGGCCGCGCTGAAGGCCTACCGCCGCTGGGCCGTCGACCACCCGCACGAGTTCGGCCTGGTCTACGGAACCCCCGTACCCGGCTACGCGGCCCCGCCCGACGGCCCGACCACCACGGCGACCCGCCGGGTCGGCCGGGCGCTCATGCACCTGTTCGCCGAGGCCTGGCAGGAGGGACGGCTGCGTCCGGCCGACGAGGTCCCGCCCGATCCGGCGCTCGCCCGTTACGCCGCCGAGATCCATCCCGGTCTGCCGCCCGCGGCCGCCGCGGTCGTACTCGGAGCCTGGACCCGTCTGCACGGGCTCGTCGCCCTCGAAGCCTTCGGCCACCTGCGCTGGCTCGCGCCCGACGCCACGGACCTGGCCGAGCATCAGCTCCGGGAACTGCTCGCGGAGACCGGGCTGCGCCCGGGGGCCGGAGCCCCGTAGGACGGAACGGCAACAGGCGCGCAACCGCGCCGCTGTGACGGAGCGCTATGCGGTCCGTGCTGCCGGGGCGGGGGCGTTGCCCGCTGAGAAGTCGTCTCGGTCGGCGTGGAGTCTGCCGGGTTTGCGCCGTCGCCGGCCGCGGGGCGAACGGACCGGCGGGATGCCCTTCACAAGCGGGATCAGGGCTTGGCTGTCGTGCACTCGCCGGAACAACTCCACAACTCGTCGGGCCCCGGCCGCTCGACGGTCGTCACGCGTCCAGGCTACGGATCAACGGACCGAGCCGGCGGCGGGCGGCGGGCGGCGGGTGAAGAATCCGCCGCTGCTCATGCGGCGGAACGGAAGACGACAGCGGTGCCCAGAGCGACGTCGGCCGGTACGAACACGTCACCGGACGGTGTCTCTCGAACGAGGAGCCCGTTGCGGCGCAGCAGGTCGCGGGTGAGGGCGAGGTCGCGTACGGCCACGGTATAGCCGGCCAGGGCCGGGAGTACGGGGGGCCGCTCGCCGGGCAGGGCGGTCGCCAGGCCTGAGGCGGTCACGAGTTTCAGGGCGGCGCCGTCGAGGTCGAAGACGTAGGCGAGCCCTTCCTGCCGTGCCGACCGGCCAAGATAGGTCTCGTACCGCCGCCTGAACACTTCCAGTTCCGTGTCGGCCGTGCAGAGGGTCGCTTCCACGAGCTCGACGGCCCCGTTGGGATGTTCGAGGCGGCGGGCGCCTTGGATGTCGGGGTCGAGGTCGGCGACGAAGCCCACCCGCCCCTCTTCGACCGTGCCCGGCGCGGCAGCGGGTCCCTCGCCGTCGATCTCCAGATATCTGACCGTCTCCACCGGGGCTTTCGCGCCCTCGGGTGCGGCTCGCCGCACTGTGTTGACTCCGCCGTGCCGTATGCCGGCTGCGGTCAGACGGTCGGCTGCCTCGTCGATGGCGGGCGACGAGAACATGAGGATGTGCACCCCCTGGAAGCGGTCCAGGAACGCGGCCAGGCCGGCGCCGGCCGCGCCGATCCGTTCCATAAGCAGGGGCAACACCTCGGCCGGCGCCTCCAGAGGAACGAGGTGTGTGTCCGGGGGCAGACCTTCGGCATCCCCTTCCTTCACCCGTGTCGCGAGCTCGAGGAAAGAGTTCGGGAAATCGGCATGGGTGTTGGCGGCTCCGAAGGATTCGGGCGCCGCACCTTCGCGCCGGGAGACCGCCGGACAACTGGGCGGCGGCAGGACGAATCCCAGTCGCTCGTACAGACCGATCGCCTGAGCCATGTTCTCGACGATGTGGCCCACGTGGTGAATGCCGACAGTGTCGCGTCCCATGACCGTCACGGTAAGGAACAGGCGATCACCGGTCAACGAAACGTCGAGCGGGGTCACATGTTTCCCTTGACCACTCGACGATCCACTGGAACGTTGCTCCACCGGCGCATAGTCGGTCCACCGACTCCGGCTGCACACCCCATGAGATGACGCCTCAGGGGAAGCGCGCAACCGAAGGCCGACCGCGAGCGGCACAGGGCGTGGTCCGTGGCGGGCCGGGCCGCCGGACGGACCGCTCCCGTCGTACGCGGCCGGGCCCACCCCGGTGAGACCGCGGGAGACCCGAGTCCGGCTCGGCCCCGGATGTCAGGTCGCGGTGGGTATGTGGCGTGCTGCCGCGGTCAGCGCCATGGCCCTGAGTCCTACGAAGTAGGAGGCGCAGTACTCCTCGTCGAGCAGCGGAACGATCCTGTCGAGGTCGGCGATGCAGTACCGGAGGCGGGCGATGCCGGGGCCGTCGAGTCCGCCCTCCGCCTCCCGCCGCACCAGGCCCGCGACATCGGCGTCCAGGAGGACCAGGTCCACGCCGTCGACGTCGACGCCGCGGAAGCCTCCGGGGAACGGTGCGGCCAAGTGGTCCTGCCACAGCCGGGCGAGACCGCCGCCGGCCCGCACCCGGCCCGCGCCGGCAGGAGGAGGGAGGTCGGGCGGTGGAGGAAAGGTGTTCACCGGCACAGTGTGGGCGTGGAAGGCTGTCGGCGGCATCGAAATTTACCCGGGCAGTCGGCGGCCCGCTGTCGTACACGGCCACCGGCAGGGTGCGGACCGGAAACGAGCTCGGACAGAGGTGGGGATCAGGTGGCGATGACGCGGGCCGCGCGGATGCTGCTCGACCGGTGCGCCGGGGATCCGGCGACGGTCACCTGGCGGTGGGAGTCGATGGTGGTGGACGTGGTTCTGCGGCACGGGTCCCGGTCCGATGCGGAAGCGCTGCTCCCGGTGTTCCTCGACGATCCCGGAGCGCGCGAGCGGCTCGTTCCGGTTTTTGCCCGGCACGGGGACACCAGTATCGCCGAGCGCCTGCTGGAAGCGGCGGTCGAAGGCGGCAGGCTGCGGGACGGTATGCCGACCGGGGTGCTGCGCGCCGTCGGGTATCTGGGGTACGAACCGGCCGAGCGGATGCTGTGGGAGCACGTCGAGGGCCCGTACGACCAGTCGGCGGACGCCTGTCTCGGATTGCTGCACCTGTCGTGCCGGGGGCTGCGGGCCGAGATCGCGGAGGCTCTGGAGGGTTACGAGGGTTCCCATCTGTTCGCCGAGTTCCTGCCGGTCCTCGCCACGAAAACGGGTGACCCCTCATGGCTGGGGAGGCTTGTCGCGTGGGGTGAGGACGGTGCGTCCACGGACTGCAACGGGGGCCTGATCCTGGGCATCGCGCTGCACGGTGATCCCGCGCGTGCCGCATTCGACCGGCTGCTGTGGAACCCGCGCTGGGAGGCGCACGGCGGCGGGACCGGATCCGACTACTGGGCCTACGCGGGCGCACGCGTGCTGGGGCTGGGCATGCCGGAGCTGTACGCCGGTCTGGTGCGGCGCTTGAGCGCGGATACCGGCTCCACCGGGAAACGGCACTGCCTCAGTACGTTCATCGCCCTGCTGGGGCACTGGGGCGAACGGGGGTGGCTCGGGCTGCGTACGGCGTCCGATCCGGACGAGAGCGCCGACGCGCTGTGCAGCCTGCTGTTCGAGTGGTCCACGCCCCACGAGGACGACTCGCTGACCGGCCTGGCCGGTCGCGTACTCGACCGTGACGACGGGCTCCTCACCCGGCTGCACCATCTGGAGGCGGCCCTGTGGAGCAGGGCGGGGCACGAGCTGGAGCTTCGCGTCGTCACGGCACATCGCTGACGGGCACATTCCCTGCGGGGCTGCCGGGGCCGGGGTGGCCCCCTTGCCACCGGCCGGGCCTCGGAGAGTGCGCAGGGGGCGAGTACCCGGGACCGGCACAACACCGTCGCGTCGCCGGCCGGCCCCTCCTAGAGTGGGCCGATCATGTCTGATCTCCTCGGCATCAATCATCTGACCCTGTCCACAGCCGACCTCGACCGGCTCGTGGCGTACTACACGGAGTTCTTCGGGGCACGGCTCGCTTTCGAGCGGGCGGCCACCTCCGACCACCCACGGATCGCCGTCGTGGACGTGGGCGGGAACGACCATCTGATGTTCGTCGAAGCCGCCGCTGCCGCCCCGCCGCGCTCGACCCGCTGGGCCGGGCGGGCTGGGGTCTGCGGGTGGCGAGCCACGTGCGGCTGTGCGAGATCCGTGAGCGGCTCATGGCCGCGGGCCGACCGGTCGGGGAGATCGAGACGCTGCCCGCGCAGTGGACCATGACGGCACGGGACCCCGACGGGCGCCCGGTCGATGTACGAGCCCACCGCGCCCCGCAGGGCAACGCCGCTACCGGCGGCACCGGCTGACGGCGCGCGAGGCGCGCGGCGCCGTCGTGGCCCGGGGCCGGCGGAGTGTCCGGCCCGGTCGGCCGCGAGGTCCGTCCGGCCGGAGGTGCGCTGTTACGGCAGCGGGTCGGTGTTGGGCGGGAATCATCAGGTGACCGAAGCCGGTGTGGTGCACGTCTTCCTCTCGCGCGGCCGATTCTCGTCGTTCGAAGACATCAGCACCTACGTCGATGCGGGGTGGTCGGACGACGGGGACGCGGAACCGTCCGTCTTCATGGCAGAAGCTGGAATTGCCGAGCTCGAACCGTCGTGCGTCGAAGTAGTGCACGCCCAGGACGCCGGTCACCCCGGGCCGGTTGCCCCCGGGGTACTGCTTCGAGGGGCCTCGTACGCCGACCAGTGGCTGCCACAGGTGGAGTCGGCCGAGCCGGCCGACGCCGCAATCTGTGTCTTCGCTCCCAACGTGGTCACCAACCCGCACGGGACCGCTCTGCGCCACCTCGGCCCGTTCACCTATCGTGCCTGAGCGCTCTCCGCGGGGTGCTCGTGCAACCGCCGGCCGTGCACGCATGTCCGATTGCGTGTGCCGTTGCCCCGGGGGCGCGCATGCCCGGATAGTCGGGCGGGTCACTGGGCACGGCGCGGAGCGGCGGGCGGAGGTTCTCAGTTGGCGAGGTCACGGGGCCGGGCCGGGGGCGGGGGTGGCTCTCCCGGCACCGGTGGAGGGGGGTACGGGGACCGGCCGGGGCCTGCGCTGACGCTGCCCGAGGAGACCATGAGGGCCCTGGGCCACCGGGTTGTCGATCTGGTCGCCGGGCATATGGCCGGTCTGGGGCAGCATCCGCCGACCCCGGTGGGAGATACGGCGGCCCTGGCGGCGGGCCTGCGCTCGGAGGCGCTGCCAACCGGTCCGGCACCCGATCCGCTTGCCCTGGTGGAGGAGGTCGGGCACCTCCTGAAGGTGGGCAACGCGCACCCCGACCACCCCGGTTTCCTCTCCTTCGTGCCCGCTCCGGGCACCTTCTCCGGTGTGCTGGGCGCGACCTTGGCCACCGGGTTCGCGGTGCCGACGGGATGGCGGTTCACCGGGGCCGTCTCCAGTGCGATCGAGACGGCCACCGTCCGGTGGCTGGTGGAGCTGCTGGGGTTGCGTCCCACGACGCGAGGGCTGTTCGTGCCGGGTGGTTCGACGGCCAACCTCACCGCGCTGACCGCGGCCCGTGACGCCCTGGCCGGCACCGAGGCACGGGACGCCACCGCCTACTTCTCCGACCAGACGCACTTCTCCGTGCCGCGCGCCCTGCATGTGCTCGGGATCGGGGAGGAGCGGGTCCGGGTGCTGCCCTGCGACGACGGCCAGCGGCTGTCCGTCGACGGCCTCGCGGATCGGGTGGCGGCGGACCGGAGGCGGGGGCGGCGGCCCCTTCTCGTGGTGGCCAACGCGGGCACCACCGCCACCGGGGCGGTTGATCCGCTGCCCGCGCTGGCGCGGCTGTGCCGGGAGGAGGGGATGTGGCTTCATGTGGACGGCGCCTTCGGCGCGGCGGCGGCCCTCACGGAGCGCGGCAGGCGGGAGCTGGCCGGTCTGGAGGCGGCCGATTCGCTGGCGGTCGACCCGCACAAGTGGCTGTTCCAGCCGGCGGAGACGGGGTGCGTCCTGGTGCGGGACGCCGGGGACCTGCGCCGCGCGTTCGGGGTGAGCCTGCCGGCCTATCTGGACGGCGGCCGTCCCGCGGCGGACGACGGCGACCAGGAGGCCGACTTCCTCCAGTGGGGGGTGCAGCAGACCAGGGAGTTCCGTGCCCTGCGGCTCTGGCTCTCCCTCAGAGTCTTCGGCTCCGAGGCGTTCCGGGCCGCGGTCGACCGGGGGCTGGACTCGGCGGAGGACGTCGCCCGGTACGTCGGCGCGTGTCCCGGTCTGGCGGTGGTGACCGGTCCCCGGTCGGCCGTGGTGACCTTCCGTGGGCTGCCTCCCGCAGCCGGACCGCCACCGCCGCCGGAGGCGGCGGACCGGGCCGTCGACGAGGTGTGCCGGGCCCTCCGGGACGAAGGGCGGGCGCTGGTGACGGCCACCACGGTGGCCGGCCGGCGGGTGTTCCGGCTGTGTACCGTCAACCCGCGGATCGAGCGGAACGAACTGCGGGCGGTGGTCTCGCGCATCGGGGAGCTGTGGCGACAGCGTCGCGGGGGTCCGGCGCCGGAGGTGCCCCGGGGACCCGGGGGTGTCCCGTGACGCGGTACGGAGACAACGGGCCCGGCCCTGCCTCGTACGGCCCGGCGAGCACTCCGGGTGCCGCGACGTCCCGGACGTACCCCGGCCGGGGCAGCACTCCGGCCGTACGGCTCGACCCGGCGATGCTGTGCGCCGAGGCCCTCGCCCTCACCGGACTCGGCGGCTTCGGCCCGGACACCCACAACCGGGCCCTGGAACTCCTCGTCACGGCCCTGGAGGAGGAGGCCCGGCTGACCCCGTACGGGCGGGCCGAGGCGCACGCCCTTCTGCTGAACGCGCTGTGCACCCGGGCGCGGCTCCATGCGGCGCCCCGTCCTGCGGTGGACCGCCGCGTCTGGCGGGAGCCGGTGTTCATCGTGGGGTTGCCCCGGACCGGCAGCACGCTGCTGCACGCTCTGCTCTCCCGCCACCCCGGGCTGCACGCCCCGCAGTTGTGGGAGCTGCTGGCCCCCGTTTCGCCTCCGGGGGCCGCCGTGCGGGACCTCGTCGGGGCGGCCGAACGGTATGTGGCCGAGCACTTCCGTGCCGCTCCCGCGCTGCGGGCGCTCCACCCGACGTCGGCCCGGAGCCCCGAAGAGTGCGAGTATCTGATGACCACGGACTTCCGCAACGCCGTCCTAGGGCTGATCAGTTACCGGGTCCCGGGCTACGCGTCCTGGCTTTGGGAGCAGGACCTCACCGGCGCTTACCGGCTGCACCGCGCGCAGCTCCGGCATGTGCTGGCCCGGCGCCCGGCAGTACCGGGGGCCCGGCTGGTGCTGAAGAGCCCCTCCCACGTGTGGCATCTGCCGTCGCTGGCCGCCGTGTACCCGGATGCCCGGCTCGTCGTGCTGGAGCGCGACGCCGACGCGGCGATCGGCTCGCTGTGCGGCCTGGCCATGGCCGCGCGGCGCAAACGCAGTGACGACGTGCGCCCGCGGGAGGTGGGGCGGCAGCTCACCGCGGCGGCCGGTATCGCGCTGGCCCGGCTGCGGGAGTTCACGGCCGGCCCGCCGGGTTCGGTGGAGTGCCTGCGGATCGGTTTCGGTGAGCTGGCCGCCGACCCGTTGGCCACGGCGGAGCGGGTGGCGTCCTGGCTGGGGTCGGCGACGACCGGGGAGGTACGGGAGCGCTGGCGCGCGTATCTGCGCCGGAATCCCCGTACGCCCCAGGCACACCCACGGGCGCTGTGCGGACTGCCGCCCCGGGAGCCGCCGGATCCCGGCTCCCGGCCCGGCCCGTGAACCGGGTGCTCCCCCGTCCCGTACCGCCGACCCTGCGAGGTGCCGTGTCGTCCCCCGAACAGTTCCCCGGTGAGACCGTCCTGTCCTACCCGTTCCCGCGGGCGGACTGCCTCGCGCCCATGCCGCACCTCGACCTGCTGGACCGTCCGCGGATGGCCCTGGTGACGATGCCCAGTGGGGATCCCGCCCGGCTCGCGGTACGTCACGCGGAAGTCGTGCAGGTGCTCACCGACCGCCGGTTCAGCCGCCGGGCCATGCTCACCGCACCGGGCGGACCCCGGATGACCCGGGCGCATCTGGACGAGCCGAGCCTCCTCGGTCTCGACCCTCCCGACCACACCCGGGTACGCCGCCTGTGCGCGCCGGCGTTCCGTCCGTCCGCGTCGGCAGCGCTGCGCGTCCCCGTGCGGGACCGGGTCCGGCGGCTCCTGGACGAAGTCGGCGCCACGGCGGGAGCAGGCCCGGTCGACCTGCACCGGTCGTTCTCCCTGCCGCTGGCCACGGGTGTTCTGTGCGATCTCCTCGGTGTCCCCGACGACCGGCGGGCGCCCCTGCTGGAGTGGTCCCGGCAGAAGCTGGCCCTGACCTCCCTGCCGCCCGAGCGGGCCCGCGCCTGTCACGAGGCGCTCCGGGCCCACTGGGACACCCTGCTGTTCGGCGGACCCGCGCCCGGGAGCGGACTGCTGCCCGGCGACGGGCTGCTCAGAACCCTTCTCGACGGCCACCGGTCCGGACTGATCAGCCGCCCCGAACTTCTGGCGACCGCCGTCAACCTCTTTGTCGCCGGGCATGTCACGACCGCGGCCACCCTCACCAACGGTGTGCTGTACCTGCTGGTCCACCGGGAGCAGTGGCGGGCGCTGTGCCGGGAACCGGCGCTGGTGGAACCGGCCGTTCACGAGATCCTCCGCTACGACACCATCGCGGACGCCGCCCTCCCGCGTCTCGCGACGGCCGACCTGGTCGTCGGAGCGACCCGGGTCCGGGCCGGTGAGGCCGTCATTCCGTCCCACGCGCACGCCGACCGCGACCCGCGCGTCTTCGGCTCCCCGCAGGTCTTCGACATCACCCGTACTCCGGGTCCCCACCTCGCCTTCGGTCACGGGCCCCATCGCTGTATCGGCTCGCGGCTCGCCCTGCTCGAACTCCGTACTGCCCTGAAGGCCCTCGCGCACCGCCGGCCGGGCCTGCGGCTTGCGGAACCGGCCGCCGGTCTGCCGCTCCTCGACGGCTCGCTGATCGGCGGGGTGGCGCGCCTGCCGGTGTTCCTCACGGACGGCCCGCGCAGTCCGTGAGGAACACCGGCAGGTGCGGGCCGTCCCGGCGCCTGACCGGCGGTGCCGCCCGGGTGCGGGTCAGGCGGGTGCGGCTCAGGCGGGTGGTCCGCCCGCCGCGGCGTCCCGGCAGGGCAGGCAGTGGGCGGAGCAGCGGGTCAGCTCCGGGTCGGCGGCCAGGGCGGGGACGACGGCGGCCAGGGTGGCGCGTACCGGGTGGGCGGTCCAGCGGGCGGCGCCGACCGTCGTCGTACGGGCGGCGGGGCGGAGCCGGGGTTCCAGCCGGGGGAAGCCCTCCGAGCAGGATCCCACTTCCACCGTGACGGTACGGCCGTCCCCGGTTGCGGCCCAGCGGCGGAACAGGCGGCGTCCGGACTGCTGTTCGGCGAGGTGCAGTACGGTCATCCGGTTGAGGCCGACGCCGATCAGCAGGCTCCGTCCGTCGCGTTCGGCCAGGGCGCGGAGGGGGGCGTAGACGTCCTGGGGGCTCTGGTCGCGGACGAGCGCGGCGGCGTCGGGTCCGTAGGCGGCGAACGAGTTGAGCGGGTGACGGCCGCGGTGGGTGCCGGGCCGGGCGAGGAGTGCGGCGGGGAAGGCTCCGAGGCGCGGGTTGACCAGTCCGCAGTCCGGGGTGTACGCGGCGGGGGCGGGCAGGGACTCCTCCGGCCAGGGCCTGGTGTAGTCCACTCCGTTGCGGGCGGGGCGCATCGCCGGGGGTGCGGGTACTCCGAAGTGGGTTTCGGTGAAGGCGGGGACGAGGACGGTGCAGCCGTGGTCGGTGAGGACTCCGGTGAGGGTGTCCGCGCCTCCGTCGAGCGGGGCGCCGAAGGACCGGAGTGCCGCGTGGACGAGGACGGGCAGCCCGGGGAGACCCAGTTCGGCCACGGCCGCGGCGAGCTGTCCCGTTCGGATCATCGGATTCTCCTCGGGTCCGGCCTGCGGGAGGTCCCCGGCGGGCGGTGGATGCGGCGGGCCCGGGACCGGGCGGGGGCGGGGAGGGGCGGGGCGGGGCGGCCGCGGGCTCAGGCGATGTGGCGGGCGTCGAAGGGCAGGCCGCGGCGCAGTGCTTCGAGGGCCTGCCGGGTGGCGGTGGTGTCGGGGTGGTCGTCGCCGAGTACGCGTCGCCGCCCGGCGAGTACACCGCGGGAGATCCGTTCGGCTTCGGCGGTCCGACCCTGGGCGGCGAGGGTCCAGGCGAGTTCGTGGTGGGTGGTCAGGGTCTCCGGGTGGTCGTCGCCGAGGACCTGCCGCCGGTCCCGGAGTACCTCCCGGTAGAGGGCCTCCGCCTCGGCGCGGTCGCCGGATCCGGCACGTACCCAGGCCAGTTCATGGCGGCTGGCGAGGGTCTGCGGATGGCGGGCGCCGAGGGTACGCCGCCGGTCGGAGTGGACACGGCCGAGCGCGGTGGCCGCTTCGGCGTAGCGGCCCTGGTTGGCGAGGGTCCAGGCGAGTTCATGGGCGGTGGTGAGGGTGTCGGGCGCGGTGGGGCCGAGAACGGTCCGCCGGGCCGTCAGGACCTGGCGGTACGCCTGCTCGGCCTCCGCCCAGCGTTCCTGGCAGGCCGCGATCCAGGCGAGTTCGTGGCGGCTGGCGAGGGTGTCCGGGTCGTTCTCCCCGAGGGTGCGCAGACGGGTGGTGTACACCTCGCGGTAGAGGGTTTCGGCGCCGGGCCGGTCGCCCTGGAAGGAGATCTGCCAGGCGCGCTGGTGGAGCAGGGCGAGTACGGCGGGGTGGTCGGGACCCAGGGGTTCCGTGTGGGCGAGGCCGGCAAGGCAGAGCCGGGCCGCGGTGCGGTGGGCCCCTTCGCGGTCGGCCGCGCGGGCGGCGTCGGCCGTGGCTTCGGCGAGTGCCGCAAGCCGCGGCGGGGGGAGCCGGCCGGCGGCGGTCCGGTGGAGGGCGCTCAGGTGCGGAGTCAGCCCGCGGTAGCGGGGCCAGTCGGCGGGCTGGTCCATACGCAGCCCGCCGAGGGCGGCCACGAGGAGGTCCGCCGCCGCTGCCGGAATCCGGGTGTCGTCGCCATCGCCGTGGGGCGCGCCGGGGTCCGGTGGCGGCCCGAGGTGGAGTCTGCTGATGTCGGCCACCACGGGATGGGTGATCAGTCCCGTGGTGCCGTCCGGTGCCGGGCCGGTGGTGAGCAGGCCCGTGTCGACCAGTCCGCGCAGGGCCCGTTCCACGGCCGGCTCCGTGCCGGCGAGGGCCGCCAGTGCGGGTGAGCGGGTGTCGAGGAGTTCCCGGGGGACGGGCACACCGGGCTGGTAGCAGGAGAGCAGCCGCAGCAGGGGGCGGGCGGCGGGGTCACCTCGGCGGTGGAGGGCGTCCAGCGAGATCTCCCAGGTGAAGGTCACGGTGGCGCGGGGGTCGGCCCGGAGACCGGGGTCGCCGGGCCAGCCGTCCGACACCCGGATGTCGAGAAGGGTCCGGAAGGCGGTGAAGGTCGCCCGGCGGGCGACTCCGGAGTGCAGATGGGTTCCCGCCATCGCCAGGGCCAGGGGCAGTCCGCCGAGGCGGCGTGCGAGGTCCCGGGCGGCCCGGTGGTCTCCCGCGCCTGGGGCCAGGTCGGTGAGCACCAGGGCGCCGTCGTGCTCACCGAGCGGGGGCAGGGGCAGCAGGGTCGCGTCCCGGCCCCACGCGTCGGCGCCGGTGTGCCGGGTCGTCACGACGATCAGCCCGCGGCCCGCCGGGCGCAGCCAGCCCGGTGCGGTGAGGACGGCGGGGTCGTCGGCTTCGTCGAGGACGAGCAGCCATCCGGCGGGGGCCCGGCGGAGTACTTCCCAGAAGCGGTCGGCGGCGTCGGCCGTGCCATGGGCCAGTGCCTCCAGGTCGGTCCGGCGGGCGCCCGCCCGCCGGGCGACGGTGACCAGCCCGGCGGCGAGGGTGGCGGGGTCGCCGGCGGACACCCACCACACCTGCCGCCGCCGGCTCCGGCGCCGGAGGGCCCACTGGG
Organism: Streptomyces sp. NPDC003691; assembly: GCF_053981115.1. Classification (NCBI taxonomy): domain Bacteria; kingdom Bacillati; phylum Actinomycetota; class Actinomycetes; order Kitasatosporales; family Streptomycetaceae; genus Streptomyces; species Streptomyces sp. NPDC003691. The sequence continues at coordinate 56,885 of NZ_JBSFNQ010000027.1, forward strand.
CGAGGGCCGCGGCGACGGTGGACTTTCCGGTGCCTCCGGGGCCGGTGAGGACGAGGATGCCGCGGCGCGGGCGGCGTACCCGTCTCCGGAGGGTGCGGAGCAGCCGGTCGCGGCCCCGGATCGTCCGCGGCGGCAGAGCGGGCGGGTGGACGGACGCGCCGTACGGTCCGGGGTCGTACGGTCCGGGGTCGTACGGGTGAGGGCCGGGCGGGTGAGGGCCGGGCGGGTGGGCGCGGCCGTGGGCGCGCAGTTGCCGCCAGGCGACGCCGAGCCCCAGGAACGTACCGGCGGTGCCGAACACTGCCACGACCAGTTCAGCGTTCATCGCTCCCCCGAGACGACCGCCATCGGCTCCCGGCCCCGCGGGCCGGGACCATTCTGGCGCAGTGACGGCCGCGGGGGGACGGGTTCGGTGCACGACGACCGTTGTTCCGCGGCCGCCCGGGGCGGTGTGCGCGGCGGGGCACGGCGGCGGTGTGCGGGCGGGGCCGCGGCGGGTGGTGCGTCACCGGCCGGGACCGGTCCCTTCGGGAGCGGGCGGCCGGTCCGTTCGTTTCGCGACGGGCGCGGGGAGCGGGTGCGGGCGGCGGCGCGGGTGCCGGGGCGGGGACCGCCCGGAGTACCCGCGGGGGCATGGATGTGAACCTCACAGCCGGAAACGGATCCTCGGGGCCGGAAATCGCATCCTAGGAGCCGGATGTGAGCCGGTGTCACTCGTTTCACCGGCGCGCCCGGCGGTGGTTTCCGGGCGCGCGGCGGCGGGGCCGGTCCGGCCGCGCTGGTGTGCGGGCGGGCCGGGCCGCCGCGTTCCGGCACCCCGGGCTCGTACCACCACAGCCGTATCAACGCAGTCGTATCACCGTAGTCGTACCTCCCCAGGAGATGATGTGCCGTCCGAGCCCGACAACCGATCGTCCGAGCAGCCCGAGGCGTCCGAGCCGTCCCGGCCGTCGGATTCGTCCGAGACCTTCGAGCCGTTCAAGCCGTCGAAGCCGTTCAAGCCGTCGCAGCGCTTCGAACCTTCGGACCGCCTCGAAACCTCGGACCGCCTCGAACCTTCGGACCGCCTCGACCTCGCGGAGCTCTTCGATACGCGGCCGGAGTTCGGGTCGCCGCTGCCGGTCCCGCCCGGGACGGACGCGGGACCGGGACCGGAGGAGCTCGATCCGCTCGTCGGCGCGGATACGCGGGAGCGCAGGAGCGGTCCGAGGCCGGGAAAGCGGGGGTGGATCGCCATCGCCTCCGCCGCGGCGCTGACCGGGCTCGTGCTGGTGGCGGTCCCGCTGATGAACAAGGAGGGATCCGGGTCCGGTCCGGCGAAGAGCACCAGTGCCGCCGGTGATCAGGAGGAGTGGGGAAGCGGCGGTCCGGGCGGTGTCGACGGGCCGGAGGGCGGAGAGGGCGGCGACGCGCAGGCGGAGGGTGGGACGAAGGAGCGTACGACCAGCGGTACGAGCGAGCCGGGCCGGAAGTCCGGTGCCTCGCCGGGTAAGGGGTCCGGTTCCGGGCCGGGGGGCTCCGTGTCGGGCTCCGGGGCGGCGAGCGGCTCCGGCGGGGCGACGGCCGGAAAGCCGGCCGCGGGCAGCGCGGGCAAGGCGGAGAAGCCGCAGGGTGTGAAGGCTCCGCAGGGCCCGGCCAAGGGAGGCGGCACGGAGATTCCCCGCCCCCCGAAGCTCGACGACGGCAAGGTCAAGGGTCCGGTCATGGGCTTCGCCGCAAACCTCTGCATGGACATCGCCGGCTCCGATGTCACCGACGGCACGCCGCTGCGGCTCGACGACTGCTCCGGCAAGGCGCGGCAGCGGTTCGAGTTCCGTCCGGACGGCAAGGTGTGGACGCTGTACCAGCGGAAGACGTGCATGGATGTGTCGGGCGGTGGGACGGCCGACGGTACGCCTCTCCAGATCGCGGACTGCTCCGCCAACCCGGCCCAGACCTTCCGGTTGCAGACCGACGGTTCGCTGGTGAACCCGCAGTCCGGCAAGTGTGTCGAGCCCGTGAACCTCGGCGGCTCCACCGGATTCCGCCTCCAGCTGCAGACCTGCGACGGCAGCAGGAACCAGAAGTGGCAGATCGGCTGAGCCGACGACGGCCGGTGCGCGCGGGGCACCGGCCGTGGCCGTTCCCCGGGGGCATGCCCTCCCGGGGAACGGCCGCCGCATGTCCGGGAGGGGCTCAACTCCCCCGGTGCCGGGGGGAGATGTCGGTGGCGGCTGGTTGGATACGGGCATGTCTGACGAACGGCGTGCTGACGGGGACGGGGCTGTGCCCGCGGGTACGGGCGGTGGGTGGTGGGAGGTGGTGTGGGCCACCGGTGGCGCGGACGGTCCGCGGCCGCTGTCCGGGCACGCCGATCGCGTGGCCGCGGTCGCGACCGCGGTCGTGGCGAACCGGCCGGTCGCCGTCACGGGTAGCTGGGACGGGTCGGTGCGGCTGTGGGATCTCGTGTCGGGTGAACCCGTCGGCGAGCCCCTCACCGACGACGACGCGCACGAGGTGCTCGCGCTGGCGACGGCGGTGGTCGGGGGGCGGCCGGTCGCCGTCACCGGGACCGCCGAGGGTACGGTGCGGGTCTGGGACCTCGCGTCGGGCGAGCCCGTCGGAGCACCCTTCACCGGGCACTGCGGGCCGGTGAACGCGGTGGCGGTCACCGTGCTCGGCGGAGTTCCCGTCGCTGTCGCCGGAGACGGCGACAAGACGGCACGGGTGTGGGATCTGACCACCGGAAAGGAAGTCGGTCCCCCGCTGGCCGACCACACCGACCCGGTGGAGGCGGTGGCGACCGGTGTCGTGGACGGCCGTCCGGTCGCCGTCAGCGGCAGCGGTGACTTCACGGCGCTCGTATGGGATCTGGCGGCGGGCCGGGCGGTCGCGCAGCTGTGGCATCGTGCCGGTCACTCGGACGAGGTGCGGGCGGTGGCCACGGCGGTGCTGAACGGCAGGCCCGTTGCCCTCACCGGCAGTGACGACACGACCGTGCGGGTCTGGGACCTCGCGTCGGGCGAGCCCGTCGGCGCACCCTTCACCGGCCACACCGGCAAGGTACGGGCGGTCGCGACGGGCGTGGTGCACGGGGGGCTCGTCGCCGTCACCGGCGGCCAGGACAGGACCGTACGGATGTGGGACCCGGCCACCGGCCGCCAGGCCGGCCCGGGGCTGGTCCTCTCCGGGGAAGTGCACGCGGTGGACATCACGCCCGGCGGACGGCTCCTCGTCGGCTTCGGCGGCGATACGGCGGTACTGGCCCCCCGCGGACCGGGCCGGATACCACCGGCAGCCGGGCCGCCGGCCGGACCGTGAACCGCCTGTTGCGTCACTCCTGTCCGCCAACCACCTGGTCGGGTTCGCTCTCGCCGACGCGGACGGCGAAGCGGTCTGGTGCTTCGACATCACCCGGCCGGACGGGGACGGCGAGTACCCCGTCTGCTACCACCACCACGACGACCAGCCGGGGCACGTACGCTACGCCGACAGCGGGGAGCCGGAGGGCGGGGCCGCCCCGGCACCGGACTTCCCGTCGTTCGCCGCCTGGCTGGACGCGATGGCCGGCGCCTTCGTTGCCGCGGAGCCACCGCGCTGGTTCGCGGAACTGGGTGCTCCGTACTTCCGCCGCGGGTGACCTGTCCGGTCGTCAGGGGGCCGGGCGCGGCGGCGAGCGGGACAACGGGCTGCGGAGGTTCCGGGGGCGGGGTGCGGGACGGCACCGGGGCCGTGTTCCCGGGTCCGGTCCGGCGTTCCACTGATCTCCCGGCCCGCAGTCTGCTAACTTCCGCCTCAATGGGCGGAGATGGGAACTCCGGCCTACCGGTGAAGTGTCCGGCCTGCGGAAACCGGTGTGGAGGGTGATGTCGTGCGGGAGGGCACAGTGAGCGATTCGGGTCCCGAGCAGGTGGCCATGGCCGAACTCGTCGGCGAGGCGCGCGAGGAGGCCGAGGGGCGGGCCGGTGACTTCGCGTACCGGGAGTCGGGCGGCTGGGAGTCGGTCAAGGACGATGCCGGTTTCTGGTACGAGTGGCACTGGGACGAGGTGAAGGAGGAGCTGGCGGACCGGGCCGAGGAGCTCGACCTTCAGTGGGATTCCGTGGAGTCCACCGTCCAGGCGGCCTTCGAGAAGACGTTCCGGGAGTCCTTCGGCTGAGCCCGCCCCCGGGCCGGCCGGGGGCGGGTGCGGTGCCGGTCCGGTCGGTGTCTCAGGCCGCCGGGCGGCGCCAGGCGGGTTCCGTGGAGGCGACCCAGCGGCGCAGTCTGCGGGCTACGTGGACGGCGTCCGTACCGACGCCGTGGATCCCGCCGGAGAGGAGGGACCGCTGGCCTTCGAGTCCGACGTAGGCCAGTCCGGGGTGGACGGTCGACAGGCCGGACCGCTGCCGGGGGATGCCCCGGCGGTCGAGGGCGCCGATGGGGCGCAGATAGTCCACCGCCGGGCGGTAGCCGGTGGCGAGGAGGACGGTGTCGATGTGTTCGGTGCTGCCGTCGGCCCAGCGGATTCCGGTGCCCTCGGCGGAGGTGAACAGTTCCCGGTGCTCCAGGAAGCCGCCGGCCAGGGCCTTGCGGTAGGTGTCGTCGTTGTCGACGACGACCGTCTGCTCGTGCAGTGGGATCAGGGCGCCGACCGGTAACAGCAGTCCGGTTTCGAGAGCTTTCCAGCCCGCCCTGCTGCGGGGCGGGCGGAGCCTGGTGAAGGTGAGGGGCCGGCGGCTGGTGAGGGTGGTCCGGGTCCGTCCGGCCAGCTCATGGGCGATCTGCATGGCGGAGTTGGCTCCGCCGATCACCACGACGCGCTGTCCGGCGAAGGGTTCGGGTGAGCGGTAGTCGGCGGAGTGCAGCACCTTGCCGGTGTATCCGGCGAGGGCGGGGATCGCGGGGCGGTGGGGGTTGCCGAAGGTGCCGGTGGCGGCCACGACGACGGAGGCGTGCAGCACTTCGCCGGTGCCGGTCGTCACGGCGTAGCCCCCGGGTGCGGTGTGGACGGCGACGACCCGGGTGCCGGTGCGGATCTCGCAGTCGAGCCGGGCGGCGTACGCCCGCAGATAGGCCACCATCTCGTCGCGGCCGGGCAGATGGGCGTCCCGGGCGGGGAAGGGCATTCCGGGCAGGCAGGACAGCCGGGCGGGGGTGAAGATCGTCAGGCTGTCGTAGTAGTGGGGCCAGGAGCCGACGGGTGCGGTGCCGGCTTCGAGGACGACCGGTGCGAATCCCTGGTTGCGCAGGGCGTAGGCGGCGCCGAGTCCGTACTGTCCGCCGCCGATGACGATTGCTGTGTCCATGATCCTCCGTTCCGTGGTGCCGGGGCCGTGGCGGGGGGTCCGGGACGGGGTGGTCGTGTTCCCGCCGGCCGGTCCGCGGCCCCTCGGGTCTCCGTTGTCGTTCCGGTTGGTGCCGGTGCCGCCGTGGGGCGGCGGCCGTGTTCAGCCGGTGTCCGCCCGGCCGGGGACGGCCAGTCCGGCTTCGACGGCGGACAGTGCGGTGTCGACGAGGGCGGGGAGCGGGGTTGCTCCGCTCCGCCGGTACCAGAGCTCCATGGCGGCCTCCGTCGCCCCTTCGACCACATGGAAGACGAGCACGTGGTACGGATCCGCGGGCGGCAGCCCGGTACGGCGGGCCAGGGCCCCGACGGTGACGGTCTTCTCCTGGTCCCGGTACCTCAGCAGCCGGGCGGTCAGTGCCGGATGCTCCGTCACCACGGCGAGCCGGGTGAGCCATTCGTCGCGGTCCTCGTCCCAGCGGGCCAGATCGTCCCGCCAGGCGTGGGCCATGGCACGGGGCGGGGAGAGTCCGGCGGGCGCCGAGACGATCCGGTCCGGCAGGGTCGCCATCCGCTCGTCGTCGTCCGGGTACGCCACCAGCAGCGCGTCCTCCTTCGCCGCGAAGTAGTTGAAGAACGTCCGCGCGGAGACCCCGGCCGCCGTGCTGATGTCCTCCGCGGTCACCCCGTCGAAGCCGCGTTCGGCGACCAGGCGCAGGGCCGTGGTCACCAGCAGCCGGTGGGTACGGCGCCGCTTCTGCTCCCGCAGGCCCGGGGGGCCGTCGCCGGTCCGGCCGCGGGCTCGTCCATCCGTCGTCACCGTTCCACGGTAGGCAGGTGAATGCAGAATCTGCAAGAATTCATTCTCTGCAATTTTTTCTCAACCAGGCGACGGAGAAGGCCGGTTGAGGCTGTCGGGGCGGATGCGGCTCAGGGGGTGTCACCGGAGTAGTGGAAGCGGCACCCGATTCCCGGGCCCGGGGCGCGTGCCTCGCCGGGGCGCGGATCGTACAGGGATCGGCCGCCGGTGAACCGGCCCAGTTCGGTCGGCAGCGCGGCGCCCCGGTCGACCTCCTCCGGGAGCCAGCCGGTGATGTCCAGCAGCAGGCCGTCCAGCGGACCGCCGGTCAGCGCGGCGTAGGTACGGTGCGGAAGGGGGCCGGGGTGGGGGTCGTCGTGCTCGCGGCCGTACACCCTGCCGTGCAGTATCTGCTCGTCGCCGTTCATCCGGCCAGCTTTCCAGCCGCCACCGACAACCGGCCGGGAGGCGGGACGCCGACGGGTCCGCTCCGACGGCGGGCGGGCGCCGGCGCGGACCCGTGGGGCGGTACAGGCGGGTACGGAAGGGTACCGGCGAGTACGGGGCGGGCTCAGACCGCGGGGGTTTCGCCGGGTTCCCGGTGGACGACCGTGACATGGCGGTCCCGGCCCGGGGACTCGATCTCGTCCAGCACGGCGGCCGCCAGGTCCTCGGCGCTGATCCACGAGCGGCCGTCGGCCGCGGTGAGCAGGGTGTCCGTACCTCGCCGGTAGCGGCCGGTCCGCTCACCGGGCTGGAGCAGGGCCGGAGGGCTCAGATAGGTCCAGTCGCGGTGGCCGTGGTCCCGGCCGGCATGCAACTGGGCCACTCCGGCGGCGGCCACGGGGCGCAGCTCCAGCGGGACATAGGCGAGGTCGTCGGCGACCAGCAGCTCCGGTTCGCCCGGGCTGCGCAGGGCACCGGCACCGCCGACGACCACCACGTGGATCTTCAGCTCGGCCGCGATATCGAGGACCGTACGGGTGGTTTCGACCAGGAACGTCCGGTCGACGGGCTCGGTGCGGACGGTCACGACGACGGCGTCCGGCACCACCCGCCCGGCAGTGCTGCCGGTCAGGGCCTCGCGCAGGGCTCGCGGGTCATGGGCGTCGACGGGTACGGGCGTCACGTGGGGGTGGTCGCCGACGGGTCGGCGGGAGAGCGCCAGGACCCGGTGTCCGCGCGAGCCGGCTTCGGTGATCACCCGGCTGCCGACCATTCCGGTGGCGCCGAGCACGGCGATGTTCAGGGGCGTGGTGGCGGGGCGGGGCGTCGGGGTGTTCATCGCTGGTGCCGTCCTTCTGTCGGGAGTGCGGGCCGTGGTGGCGTGCGGCGAGTCTCCCGCCCGGCGATCGATGATTCCAAAGCATGCTTGTCATAGCAGCCATGAAGGGAAACGATGGTTCGATGGACCTTCAGCAGATGCGGTACGTGGTCGCCCTCGCCGAGACCCGGAACTTCACCCGGGCCGCGGAGCGCTGCTCGGTGGTGCAGTCGTCGCTGAGTCACCGGATCGCCGATCTGGAGCGGGAGCTGGGTGTCAGGCTGTTCGCCCGGTCCAGCCGCCGTACGGAACTCACCAGCGCCGGGGCGGCGTTCCTCGCCGGTGCGCGGGAGTGCCTGGCCGCGGCCGACCGCGCCGCCGTCGACGCCGCGGCCGCGGCCGGGGTGGTGCGGGGGCGGCTCGCCGTCGGGGTGCTGGTGACCACGGCCGCCGTGGACGTACCCGAGCTGCTCCAGCGCTACCGGGCGCGGCATCCCGATGTACGGGTGCAGCTCAGGGCGGGCGGAAGCGACGAACTCGCGGCGGCGGTCCGGCAGGGGGAGCTCGACATCGCGTTTCTGGGCCTGCCCGAGGACGTCCGGCCCTCCGGGGTGGCGTCCCTCGTCCTCGATCACGACGAACACGTCCTGGTGGTGCCCGCGGGTCACCGGCTGGCGGGCTCCGCGCGGGTCACGCTGGCGGATGTGGCCGGTGAGACGTTCGTGGACTTCATGCGCGGCACTCCGGCCCGGGTCCAGTCCGATCTGGCGTTCTCGGCGGCCGGTCTGGTGCGCGACGTCGCCTACGAGGCCGGGGTGGTGGAGCTGGTGACGCGGCTGATCGCCCGGGGGCTCGGTATCGCGCTGCTGCCGTCGGCGTTCGTACGCCCGCTGGCCGAGAGTGATCCGGGGCTGGCGCTGGTCCCGGTGCTGGGCGGGCCGCGCCGTGTCGAGTACCTGGCGTGGAGCCGGTTCAACCCCAGTCCGGCGACCCGGGCGCTCCTCAACGTGATGGGGGTGCGGACGCCGGGGACGGGAGACGGCGACGGGCCGCCCCGGGGCCGGGGGCGGGCCGCGCCCGGGTCGCCGGACGGTGTCCGGTCCGGCCCGGACACCGCCGTTCCCGTCGCCGGGCCCCCGGGATCACGCCGGGCGGGCCTGTCGGACCCGGCGGTTAGCATCCGCCCGTGAACTCCGAATCTCTCGCGCTGATCGACACCCTCCTGCCCCCGGGCCGGACCATCACGGCCGACGGACGGCCGGTCCTCTGGCTGAGCGACGAGCCGGCACCCCTCGGGCTGTGGAAGCGGATACGCGCCGAGCACCCCCGTACCGGTCTGTGGCCGCTGCTCCTGGAGGCCCTGGACCCCCGGGACGACGACTTCCGGCCCTGGGCCTCGGACGAACTGTCCCCGGCGGAGATGTCTTCCCCGGCGGACCACGATCCGGCCGCGCTTCTCGCGCGGTGGTGGCAGGAGCACACCGGCTCCGGGGACGACCCCCTGCCGCCGGCCGTCACCGCGCCCTTCGGACAGCTCCCGCCGGGCCTCGCGCCCGCGGCACCGGAAGGGGCGGATCCCGGTAAGACGGCGGACGAGCACGCGGACTTCTTCGCCTCCTTCCGGGACGAGGCCCGGCTGGGGCTGGTCGCCGCCGCGTCGGGTGCCGATGCCCTCGCGGCCGTGGGCTGGACGGGGCCCGTCAACTACGACGGCGACACGGCGAAGTTCTCCGCCGTGCTGCGGAGCTGGGAGGAGCGCTTCGGGGCGCGGGTCGTCGCCGTGGGGTTCGCCACCCTCCATCTGAGCGTGGCCGCTCCCCCGGCATCCGGGGAGGACGCCCTGGCGATCGCCGCGGAGCACTTCGCGTTCTGCCCGGACAACATCCTCCAGGACTCCCGCTACCGGGGGCTGTCGGCCTATGCGGAGGGGCTCGTCGGCGCCTCGTCGTGGGACTTCTGGTGGGACTGACCCGGCAGCAGGGGCGGGACCCGGCCGGGCGGGGGGCCGTACGCCCTCCGCCCGGCCGCGGAGAGGCGTACGGCCCGGTCTTCAGATGCCCAGGGTGGTGAAGGGCAGGCAGCGGAACGGTCCGGCGTTCTCCGGGTCGAGCCGGTTCAGGACGAGCCGGGTGATGTTCGGGTCGACGGCCAGACCGAGGTGGCCGGCCGAGTCCAGGCGGCACTTGTCCTGGAGCACGATGTTGGTGACGTTCGCGCCGCCGGTCAGCAGGCCGCTCGTGTAGGGCGTGACGACGGTGTCGTAGCGGGTGACGATGCTGGTGTAGGTGGGGCCGGGGACGGCGACGGGGCCGTCGTTGAGCTTGGCCAGGAAGGCCGAGCCGGGCAGGTAGTCGGTGCAGGCTCCGCAGCCGACGCCGGTGAGCAGGGGCTGGAGCTTCAGGGCGGCGGCCAGGGTGGCCAGTCCGTTCAGGGTGGTGCCGCGGAAGTTGGAGCCGAAGCCGATGAAGTCGTCGACCTTCGTGGCGCCGCCCAGGTACTTGATGTAGTAGGCGGGGACGGTGGTGCCCTCGGAGTGGCCGACCACGTCCACCTTCTGCGCGCCGGTGGTGGTGCGGACCCGGTCGACGAACGCACCGATCTCGGCGGCGCTCTCCGCCATCGGGGCGAGCCCGCCGGACAGCCCGCCCAGCACGGTCCTGCCGTAGGTCGGCGAGAAGACGCAGTAGCCGGCCGCGCGGAGCGCGGGGGCGAGGGTCAGGAAGTTGACCGTGCCGTTGGCGCCGAGGCCGTGGACCAGGACCACCGGTTCGGGGTGGGCGGCGCTCGGGCGGCAGGACCAGTCGTTCCACCCCGAGGACGGTGCGGGGGCGCCGGTCTCGGCAGCGGAGGCGGTCGGGACGAGGGTGGTGGACGCGAGTACGGACAGCAGCAGGGCCGTCAGGAACGTGCGGAGCCTGGCCATGGGCAACTCCCGGTTCATGGAGGGTTACCCGGAAGTAGAGCACGGGCCCTTGTTAGGAACAAGGCATCGTTTCGAAAAAGCGCGTGCCGGTCCTCCGGTCGGGCGGTACGGGGGCGCGCCTTCGTGCGCAGGGGCGCGGACGGTGGTCCGGGGTCCGGGGTCCGGGGACGGTGGTTCGGGGTCCGGAGGCGGTGGTTCGGGGTCCGGAGGCGGTGGTTCGGGGTCCGCGATGCGGAGTGCGCGGCTCGGGCCCGCGGTTCAGGAGGAGACGAGTCCGGAACTGACCGCCGTGTAGAAGCGGTCGAGACCGTCCTGGAGGAACGCGCGGTCGGCGGGGAGCGCGGGGTCGGCGTCCAGGAGCCAGTCGGCGATGATGTCGAAGAGGCCGCCGATCAGCCCCATGGCCACCACGCGCGCCCGCGGGTCCGTCGTGACGCCGAGGCGCCGCCAGGCCGTCTCGACGAAGGCGGCCGCCGCCCGGCGGTTGCCGCGGCGGCGCTCCTCGGCGAGCGGGGTCACGGCCCGGCCCTCGCCGAACGTCACCCGGGCCACCCGGACGTCGTCCACGAAGGCGTCGGCGAAGAGCCGGATGAGCGAGCGGGCGGCCGCCCGCTCGTCCCGGGCGCCGTCCGGCCCGCCGAACCCGTCGAGCGCGGCCGCGAGACGGCCCGTCACATCCGCGACGATCCGGTCGAGCAGGGCCAGGTACAGGGCCTCCTTGCCGGTGAAGACCTCGTAGAAGCTCTTGGTACCGACGTAGGCGTGCTTGCAGATCTGTTCGATCGACGTGTCCTGGTAGCCCTGGGCGGAGAACAGGTCCAGCGCGGCGTCCAGCAGGTCCTCGCGGCGTCTGGCCCGCCGTTCCCCGGCGTCCAGCCCGCGGATCCGCCGGCCCTTCGCCCCGTCCCCGTCGATCACTGAACCCCCCACGCGGCCACCCTACAGGCCCGGCCGCCGGCATGGTCGGCCCGCTCTGCCGGTCCGCGGCGCGGGGACGGCACCGGACGTCGTCCGGCGTTCACGCCGAAGACTCCCGCAGTACACCCGGGAATCTCACCGCTTCCTCAGACGCCGGTGGTTGCTTGTGGACGGCGGTCGGATCCGCCGTGAACGAGCGAGGAGGTCAGGGTGTTTCCTTCGAAAGCCGCAGCGACTCCGGGAAGCGGAGGCGGGGCGGGCGGTGAGCCCCTCCATGTGGCGAGCCGGCTGCATGCTTTCAACCGGTTCGAGCTGAAGTATCTGGTGCCGGTGGAACAGGCCGCGGTGATCCGGGACGAGCTGGCCGAACGGATGGACAGCGACCGGCACAGCCCGGCCGGCGGGTACGGGGTATGGAGCCTGTACTACGACACGCCCCGGCTCACCTTCTACTGGGAGAAAATCGAAGGCCTGAAGTTCCGCCGCAAGCTGCGGATCCGGCACTACGGCTCCCCGGAGGGCGTCACCGACGAGTCTCCGGTGTGCGTGGAGATCAAGCAGCGGGTCAACCGGGTCACCCAGAAACGCCGTATCGCCCTGGCCTACGGAGTGGCCCGGCAGCTGTGCGACGGACGGCAGCTCGTGCCGCACTCACCGCAGGAAAGCGCCTTCGTCCAGGAAGTCCTGGAACTGATCGTACGAATGAATCTGCGGCCCACCGCCATCACCGGTTACCAGCGCGAGGCGCTCGTCGGCCGGGGTGCCGACCTCGGGCTGCGCGTCACCCTGGACCGCCGGGTGCGGGGGCGGGACCGGGACTTCCACTTCGGCATCCCCCACCCGGAGAACCGTTTCACCATTCCGCCGCACCTCGCGGTGATGGAGGTGAAGGTCAACGAGCGCACTCCGCACTGGATCACGGATCTGGCCGCGCGGCGCAATCTCGCCCTCGTACGGATCTCGAAGTACGTGCAGTCGGTCGAGGCGTTCGGGCTCGCGCCCCGCTCGGTCTTCCATCTCGACGAGGCGGCCCATCCGCCCGCCCCCACCGTCCCCCGGCCGGCGCCGGAAGCGCCCCTGAAGGCAGGAACCCAGTGAACTTCGATCTCGATCTCCAGGAGCTGAGCGGTACGTTCAGCGTCGCCGACGTGGTGGCCGCGATGGCGCTGTCCTTCGTCCTGTCCACTCTGATCGGCTACGTCTACCGGTACACGCACCGCAACATCTCCTACAGCCAGTCCTATGTGCAGACCCTGGTGATCGTGGGCATGGTCGTCGCGCTGATCATGCTGGTCGTCGGATCCAATCTGGCGCGCGCCTTCTCGCTGGTCGGCGCGTTGTCCGTGATCCGCTTCCGGAACGCCATCAAGGAGACCAGGGACGTCGGCTTCGTGTTCCTCGCGATGGCGATCGGCATGGCCTGCGGCGCCCGCTTCTACACCCTGGCCGCGGTCGGCGCGGTGGTCATCTGCGCGGTCGTGCTGTTCATGTTCAAGTTCGACTGGTTCGCCCTGAACGTGCAGCGCCAGGTGGTCAAGGTGCAGGTGCCGGCCGGTGAGGACTACACGCCCAGGATCCGTGACGTACTGATCCGGTACACCAGCGAGTTCGAACTCGTCAGCACCGAGACCGTCCGCGGCGGAGCGCTCGCGGAGGTCTTCTACACGGTACGGCTGAAGAAGGGCACCGAACCCGGGGAGCTGATGAACGCCCTCCAGGAGCGGACGTCCGGCCAGCGGGTGACGATTCTGACCGGCTACGACACGACCGACCTGTGACCGCGGACGGCGCCCCGCGCTCCGGGCGGGCCCGGGGGCGGCGGCTGCGGGACCGGCTGCCCGTACGGGTGCGGCACCACTGGCGGCCGGTCGCGGCCATGGCGGCGGGGCTGGTCGCGATGGTCCACTTCCTGGGGGACGCGCGGATCGCGCCGTACGTCACCTCCTCCTCCCGGGTGGAGGCGGACGCGATCACCGAGAACGTGACCGGGAAGGTCGGCCTGTACGACACCTCGGTACCGCACTCGGTACGGCTGACGTACCGGCAGACGGACTTCGACGCGATGATGAAGGAGTTCCGCGAGGACGGCACCAAGGAGTACATCGAGGCCGACCTGGTCATCGACGGTGTGCGGCTCGACGACGTCGGGATCCGGCTCAAGGGCAACTCCACGCTGATGTCGCTGCGCGGCGGGCGGGGCGGTGCCCCGGAGGGTCTGCCGGGCGGGGGCGCGGGGCGTGCCGCGGGCGCCGGCCCCGGAGGAGCGGGCGGCGGCGGGGCCGCCGGGCCCGGGGGCGGGGGCGCGGGCGGGGCCGGGGGCGAGCCCGGAGGAGCGGGCGCGCCGGGGGGCGGCGGCGGGATGGTCCGCTACGAACTCTCCGCGGCGGAGCCTGAGGAGCTGCCCTGGCTGGTCAAGATCGACGAGTACGTCGAGGGCCGCGCGTACCAGGGCGAGCGGGAGATCTCCCTGCGCCCGGGCAGCGACGCCCAGGTCCCGCTGAACGAGGCCCTGTCGCTGTCGCTGACCGCGGCCGGCGGGCAGCAGGCGGAACGGTACGCCTTCACCGAGGTACGGGTGAACGACCGGCCGGCCGTGACCCGGCTGATGGTGGAGAACCCCGATACGGACTATGCCGGGGACCTCGGCGGCGACGCCGTGCTGTACAAGGCGAAGGCCGGTGGCAGCTTCGCCTACCGGGGTGACGATCCGACCGCCTACGAGTCCTCCTTCGAGCAGCTGAACAGAAAGGGCAGTCAGGACCTCGAACCGGTGATGAAGCTGATCGGCTGGGCGGACCGGGCATCCGACGAGGAGTTCGCCCGGGACCTGGACGAGTATGTCGACATCGGGTCGCTGGCGTCCTATCTCGCGACCCAGAACCTGCTGCTGAACTTCGACGACATGGCCGGGCCCGGCAAGAACTATCTGCTGCGCTACGACCTGGGCACCAGGAAGTTCACCGTCCTGGGGTGGGACTACAACCTGTCCTTCGGCGGTGATACGGCGGCGGGCCCGGACGACACCCTCGGCATGGGGCGCGGTATGCCGGGCGGAACTCCCGGCGCCGGTGCCGGACAGCCCGGGGCAGCGGGACAGGCGGGGGCGGAAGGCGCGCCGGACACCGGCGGCGGAGCGCCGTCCGGGGCACCGGACCGGAATCCGGAACCCCCCGGGGACCTGCCGGAACCCCCTGGAGGGATGCCGGAACCGCCCGGAAGGATGCCCGGCGGCGGAGGCGGCGACGCTACCGGGGACGTGCCGCCCGGGGGCCCGCCCGACCGGGCCGGGGGCGCCGTCGGCGCCATGGGGCATCCCCTGAAGACCAGGTTCCTGGAGCTGGACGCCTTCGACGAGGTGTATCTCACGGCGTACAAGAAGCTCTACCGGCAGTTCTACGCCTCCGGTGCGGCGGCCGGGCAGGCCCGGGCAGTCGCGGACATGGCCCGGGCGGCGGGCGGGGGCTCCGCGGAGCTGGACACGGCCGCGGACCGGCTGGTCACGACCGTGACCGCCCGGGCGGCGGCGCTCGCCGGGAACGAGAAGGTGACCGGCTGAGGGCACGCGTACGGGACCGGCCCGGAGGGGGCGGTCCCGTACGGTTCCCCGCACCCGGCCGGTCCGTCCGGCCCGCTTCACAGGGTCCGCATCACAGGGTCCGCATCACAGGGTCCGCATCACAGGGTCCGCATCACAGGGTCCGCATCTACCATCACCATCACCACCGACCACGACCCGGTCCGCTCCGCGGGCCGGCCGGCCCGTTCCACGAGGTGCACCGTGACCGACCAGCACTCCCCCGCCCGGGGACGTACGGCCCGGCACACCGTTCTGGTCGTCGAGGACGATCCCAGCATCCGGACCCTGCTCACCTCCGCCCTCGGCGCCGCCGGCTATGCCGTGGCGAGCGCCGCCGACGGAGCGGAAGCCGTACGCGAAGCGGCCGGCCAGCGGCCCGATCTGATCGTGCTGGACGTGATGCTCCCCGACACCGACGGCTACCGGCTGACCCGGGAACTGCGCGCCGGGGGCACGTACACCCCCGTGCTCTTCCTCACCGCCCGCACCGGGGTCGAGGACCGGATCATCGGGCTCAGCTCGGGCGGCGACGACTACGTCACCAAACCGTTCCATGTGCAGGAGGTGCTGCTGCGCATCCGCGCCATTCTGCGCCGCACCGGCGCCGCCGTCTCTCCGTCCGGCACCCGGCCGCCCCTGCGGTATGCCGATCTCGTACTGGACGAGGACCGGCACGAGGCCCGGCGCGCCGACCGCGTCCTCGCTCTGTCCCCCACGGAGTTCCGGCTGCTGGCCTGTCTGCTGGCCCGGCCCGAGCGGGTGCTGGACAAGCACGACATCCTCCAGCAGGTATGGCAGTACGGGTTCTCGGGCGACACCCGGATCGTGGACACCTACGTCAAATATCTGCGCCGCAAGATCGACCACGATCCGCCCGCCCTCATCCACACCGTGCGGGGCGTCGGTTACTGCCTGCGGCTCCCCCGGGACGAGACCGGCCGGGCCGGATCGTGAAGTGGCCGCACCGGCTCCGCCCCCGCTCCCTGCGCGGCCGTCTCGTGCTGATCGCCGTGCTGCTGGCGACCGGGGCCGTCGCCCTGTCCCAGCTCGCCGGAATCACCGTCGTACGGGCGTGGCTCACCGGCCAGGTCGACGAGCGGCTCGCACACTTCCGGCCACCTGCCGGGGTCTACCGTGAGATCGCGGGCGGCGAGCCGCCGCGCCGTCCCCCTCCGGCCGACGCCCTGCCGTCCGACTACCGGGTCTACTTCTACGACCGGGACGGCCGGCTGCTCCTGAGGTCCCTGGGCGCCGACGGCGCGCCGGGCCCGCGGCTGCCCGCCACCGCCGCGGGGCTCGGCCCGGCCGGCGGCGGGGCGTCGACGGTGGGCCCCGCGGACTCCGCGGGCTCCGAGTGGCGGGTGATGGTCCATCCGGGGCCCGACGGCATGCGGGCCGTGGTCGCGCTGCCGCTGGACGCCGTGGACGACGCGACCGCCGAACTCCTCTGGTTCAGCCTCGCCGTCGGTGCCGCCGTCGCGGCCGGGGTGGCCGGGCTCGGCGGCGCCGCGGTCCGGCTGGGACTGCGCCCCCTCACCCAGGTCGAGCGGACGGCCCAGCGGATCGCGGGCGGCTCCCTCCGGCTCAGGGTGCCGGGTGCCGGTGCCGGGACCGAGGTCGGGCGCCTCGGGCTGGCCCTCAACACCATGCTCGACCAGTTGCGCGCCGCGCTGCGCCGGGCCGAGAACTCCGAACGGCGGCTGCGCCGTTTCATGGCCGACGCGGGACATGAACTCCGTACCCCCCTCACCGCCGTTCAGGGATTCGCCGAACTCCTTTTGCAGGACGAGTCGATGGACGACGCCCGGCGCCGGGAGGCGCACGCCCTCATCGGGCACAACGCGGAGCGGATGAGCCGTCTCGTCGAGGATCTGTTCCTGCTCGCCACGCTCGGGCACACGCCCCGGCCGCACCGGGAGACCGTCGATCTGCTCTCCCTGTGCGCCGACGCCGTCGCGACCACCGCGGTCCGTTACCCGGGGCGTGCCATCACCCTGGAACCGCTGGACCCCGGTGCCGCCGCCGGAGTCGCATCCGGCGCCGGTGCCGGCACCGCCGGGGACCTGGAGGTCGTGGAGACCACCGGCGACCCCCATCAGCTCGCCCAGATCGTCGGGAACCTGCTGGCCAACGCGGCCGTCCACACCCCCGAGGCCACCACGATCCGGGTCCGGCTCGGCACCGTCCCGGCGGGCAGCCGCCACTACGGCACCGACCGTCCCGGCCGTGCCGCCACCGGTCCGCCACCGCCGCCCGGCAGCCCCCTGACCGTCGTCGAAGTCGCCGACCACGGCCCCGGTATCGCGCCCGAGCACACGGCCCGGGTCTTCGACCGCTTCTACCGCGCGGCACCCGCCGGTTCGCCCCCGGCGCCGGGCTCCGGACTCGGCCTGGCCGTCGCCGCCGCGATCGCCGGTGAGCACCACGGGCGGCTGGAACTGGACAGCAGCCCGGGGCGGGGCAGCACCTTCCGGCTGCTGCTCCCGGGCGCGGGGCCGCCGCGGAACGGCGCCCGCGCACCGTCAGCCGGTGCACCGTAAGCCCGTGAATTCGTGAGCCCGTAAGCCCGTGGATCCGTGAGCCGGTGAATCCGTGAGGCCCGGGGCCGCCGGGGCCGCCGGGGCCGTACGGAGAACGTCCGGCTGTCGGTACCGGGTCCTAGGGTGGCGGCACGCACGCACCGGAACCCGGGGGGACCAGGATGGGATCGGCCGACGGCACCGACGGCGAGCGGCGGACCGCTCTCGCCGCCGCGCTCCGCAAGCTGCGCGCCGAGCGGGGCTCGCCGCCGCCCCGGGCCGTGCTGCGCGAAGCGCACCGGCACGGGCTCCACACCCTCACCCCGAACGTTCTGGAGCATGCCTTCACCGGGCGGCGGGCGCTGGACACCGAAGTCGTCGTCGACCTGGTCCGGGCCCTGATGCTGCACGGCGGCGGACGCCGGGAGCTGCTGCCCGCGGACGATCCCGCGCTCCGGCCCTGGCGCGCCGCCTGCCGGTCCCTGCCCGCCCCCGCGGGCTCGGCCGCCGCCCATGCCATGCAGTCGCCTCCCGGATTCGTCGTGACGGACCGGCAGCAGGCCGGGGCCGTCGCGTCGCTCGCCTTCTCGCCGTGCGGTGCCCTGCTCGCGAGCGCCGGCTGGACCCCGGACATACGTCTCCGGTCCACGGTGACCGGGAAGGCCGTGACCGGCCCGCTCCTGGGGCACGAGGGCCCGGTCACCGCCCTCGCGTTCACCCCGTCGGGCTCGCTGCTGGTCAGCGCGGGCTGGGACCGGACGGTGCGGTTCTGGGAGCCGGCGACCGGCGCACCCGCGCGGGGCCCGCTGACGGCCCACGACGGGCGGGTGCGCTGTCTGGCGTTCTCGCGCGACGGGCGGATGCTGGTGACCGGGGGCCACGACGGGACGGTGCACCGCTGGGACACGGCGACCGGTCGCCCGGCGGGGGAACCCCTGGCGGGTCATACCGGGCCCGTCACCCGGGTCCTCTTCTCCCGGGACGGCCGGGTGCTCGCCACCACCGGGGAGGACCGGACCGTACGGCTCCACCACCCCGGCACGGGACGGCCACCGACGGACCACCCGATTCCGGCCGGGGTGGCGGGCCCGGACGCGCTGGCGTTCTCCCGCGACGGGCGCACACTGCTGACCGGCGGGCGCGACGGCACCGTGCACCGCTGGAGCACCGCCACCGGGCGGCCCATGGGCAGGCCCCTGGCCGGGCACACCGGTCCCGTCACCCAGGTACTCGTCTCGCCCGACGGCCGTACCCTCGCCACCACCGGGCAGGACGGGGTCGTCCTGCTCCGCGGCCCCGCCACCGGCCGGCCGGCCGCCGCCGGTCCGCTGACCGGCCACACCGGGGCCGTCGGCCTGGCCGCTTTCACCCCGGACGGACGGCTGCTGGTGACCGCCTCCGCCGCGGACCGCACCTTCCGGGTCTGGCATACGGCGACCGGTGCGGCCCTCGGCGAACCGGTGATGAACTGCTCGACCACCGTCGTCGCCCTCGCCTGCTCCCCCGACGGCACACTGCTCGCCACCGGCTTCCGGGACGGCGGCACCGGGGTGTACGTGCTGCCGCCGGACCTCCCCTGACGCAGCGTCGGGCGCGGCCCGGTACGGCGGGGCGGGGGCTCGTCCCCCGGCGCGGCGGCCGGGAGACGAGCCTTCCGGGGCGGGACCCGTCAGCGGCGCGCGGCGAGCGTGAGCGGACGGCGGCGGGACGGTCCCGCCCGCAGGACGACCGCACGGGCGCGGTGGGCGGACGGGCCGCGCCACACGGGCGGCCCGGCGGGGCGGGCCGGGTCCGGCGCCGCTCCCTCGACGCTCCGCCAGGCGTCGAACCGGGTACTCACCCGGTTCGTGACATCGACGAGTGCGGACGCCAGCCCGCACGCCTCCTCCCGGAGGTCGAGGCGTACCGCCAGTTCCACAGCCGCGACCAGTCCGTCCTGCTCGGCCTCCAGCCAGCGGCCGGGGTCGCGCAGCAGCCTCGCCGCGAGCGTGGAGTCGCTGCCCTCCGGCACCGTCCGGAGCACCCCGGCGGATTCGGCCGGCCCGATCGCGCGGATCAGCGCCAGCCAGGTTTGCAGCAGCCGGGAGACCGCCGCGGGCAGATGATCGGCGGCCTCCTCGTGTTCGGCCCGTTCACGGGCGTACAGCCGCACCAGCTCGTGGAAGCGGTACCGCACCTGCCCGGTGCCGTCCGCCCCGAGGGGTTCCAGCAAATGGGCGTCGGCCAGCCGGTCGACGAGGCGTTCGGCCTCCGGCAGGCCGACGGCCGCCAGCGGGGCGGCGACCCAGGGAGCGAAGTCGGGCGACTCCAGTACGGCGAGGCGCCGCAGTACCCGGCTCTCCGGTTCCGGGAGGGCCCGGTAGCTGATGCCGATCGCCGAGCGCACTCCCAGATCGCCGCAGGCCAGCTCGGACAGCCGGGTGTGTTCGTCGCTCAGCCGGTCGGCCAGGACGCGCAGCGGCCAGCGGCGGCGCGCGCCGAGCCGCGATCCGATGATCCGGACCGCGAGCGGCAGTCCGCCGGAGAGCCGGGCGATCTCGGCCGCCGCCCGGGGTTCGGCCGCCACCCGGGACCGGCCGGTGAGCCGGGCCAGGAGCTCCAGGGTCTGGCAGGAGTTCAGGATCCGCGGCGCGACCCGTTCGACCGCGTCCAGCCCCGGCAGCGCCCGGCGGCTGGTGATCAGCACGGCGCCGCGGCTCCCGGCGCCGGGCAGCAGTTCCCGGATCTGCCGTTCCCCGGCGGCGTCGTCGAGGACGACGAGGATCCGCTGCTTCGCCAGCAGGGTGCGGAAGGCGGCGGCCCGTTCGGGGAAGGCGGCGGGTATCCGGCCGGGCGCGGTGCCCAGTGCCCGGAGGAAGCCCGCCGCGATCTCCGACGGGTCGGCCGCCCCGGCGGGGTCGCTGCCGTGCAGGTCCGCATAGAGCCGGCCGTCCGGGAAATGGGCCGTCAGCCGGTGGGCGGTGTGGAGGGCCAGTGCCGTCTTCCCGATGCCCGGCATTCCGTGCACGACACAGACCGTGGCGTGCTGCCCGCCGTTCAGCAGTACGGATTCCAGCCGGGCGGCTTCGGCTTCGCGCCCGGTCAGCCGCTGGACCGCGGCCGGCAGCTGCGCGGGCGGGGGCGGCGGGGCCCCGGCGCCGTCCGCCCCGGGTAAGACCGGCTGCCGGGCCGGTTCCAGGGCCACGGCCCGCCGCGGCTGCTCGACAATGGCCTCGGCGGGCGCACTGTCGGCGGTCAGCAGGCGCGTATGGAGGTCCTTCAGCTCACGGCCGGGCTCGATGCCCAGTTCCGCGCGGAGCTGCCGGTGGCCTTCCCGGTAGACGCGCAGGGCGTCGGCCCGGCGCCCGGCGCGTTCCAGTGCCGTCATCAGCAGGGCCCGCAGCCGTTCCCGGAGGGGGAACTCGGCAACGAGCCGGGTGAGTTCGCCCACGGTACGGGCGGGGTCGCCCGATTCCAGCCGGGCTTCCAGCATCGCTTCGACGGTGGCGAGCCGCATCTCCTCCAGCCGGGTCGCCTCTATCTGAAGGACCCAGGTCGCCGGGGAGCCCAGGGCGGGTCCCCGCCAGAGCCGCAGCCCGGCGTCGAGGGTTTCGGCGGCCGAACCGTACTCCCCCCGGGCGGCCTCGGCCCGGCCCCGGTCCACCAGGTTCTGGAAGCGCGCGAGGTCGAGCGCTCCGGCTTCCGGCTGGAAGAGGTACCCGCCGGGGCAGGTGAGGATGGTGTCGTGGGCACCGGCGCGGTGCAGCGCCTGCCTCATTCTGGCGATATAGCTCTGGACGAGTTTGGCAGCCGTGGTCGGCGGCGCCGTTCCCCAGATTGCTTCGATCAGCCGGTCCACCGGCACCACGCTGCCGGCGTCCAGAAGCCCTGCGGTCAGCAGGGCGGTCGGTTTCCGGGCGAAGGGCGGAAGTCTGCGGCCTTCCAGCCACACTTCCACGGGCCCCAGCACACAGAACTTCACGCTGTCCCCCTTTGTCGTTCCCACCGCGTACGGCCGGTGGCGCAACACGAGGAGCTGAGCTGCCTCATGCACACAGTGCACCGTGCGACCCGTACGACACCAGACTCACGTTCGATTCCTGCGCCGGGACTGCACCGGTGCTGCGCCCGTGCTGCGTCCGTGCTGCACCTCTGCCGTGCACGGTGGTGTCCACGGGAGAGCCCACCGCGGCGGCAGGGCGCCGTTCCGGTCCGCCGGACGAACAGGAGGCATCGTGCACCGACAGCAGTCCCGCCAGGGAGTACCGGGCAGCCGGCTCACGGCCACCGCGCTCGGTACGGCCGTGGTCCTCGCGTTCACCGTTCTGACGGGCTGCGGCCGGCCTGCCGGGGCCGGTCCGGCGGAGCCCCCGCGTGAGCTGACCGACGCCGAGCAGGTCCGTATCGACCAGGCCGAACTCCGGCTCGTCCAGCGGTGCATGGAGAAGAAGGGCTTCCGGTACTGGGTGGAGCCCGCGCTGAGTCCGGAGGAGGGCAAGGCGTTCCGTACCGGATTCGTGGCCGATGACGTGGCGTGGGCGCGCAAGCACGGCTACGGCAGCCGGATCCAGGACAAGGTGCTCGCGGCCAAGAAGGACGACCGGAATCTCTCCTACCGCGAGCGGCTGTCACGGCCGGAGCTGCGGCGGTACCTCACCGCTCTGGGCGGCGGCGAGAGCGCCCGAATCCTGTCGGTGCGGCTGCCGGCCGGGGGCACGATCCGGGGCTCCTTCGGCGGCTGCACGGGGGAGGCCAGGAAGGCGCTCTACAAGGATCTGGACACCTGGTTCCGGGCCGAGAAGACCGTCGGCAATCTCAACCCCCTCTATGTGCCCCGCCTGGTCCGCGACACCCGCTTCACCGGCGCGCTGAAGGCCTGGTCCGCGTGTATGCGGCGGGAGACCGGCCGTACCTATCCCGAACCCGACCGGGTGCGCGCCTCCCTGCCGGGGCTGACGAAGGGGCTGAGCCCCGGCCGGGCGCACTCCGTCGAGAAGAAGCTGGCGGTCGCGGAGGCGGCCTGCGCCGACGGCGCGGCGCTGCCGGGCACCATCCGGCTGCTGGTCCGCGAGTACGGCGCCGACGCGCGCGCACGGTACGCGGACGAGATCATCACCCGCGACCGGCTGCGGCTGGCCGCTCTCGCCCGCGCCGACCGGATCCCCGGTCCCAACGGCTGAGCCGTCGGGGCCGGTTCCCCAGGACGTACCACCACCGACCGCACATTCCTGCACCATTCGAACCGAAGGAGATCACCATGCGTACGATCCACACCGCTCTCGCGGCCGCCGCGGGCCTGGCGCTGGCCCTGGGCACGGGCCTGTCGACGGCCCAGGCGGCACCGGCCGCGGCCGCCCAGGCACAGGGGCCGGGCTGTAACAGTGCGTACAGCACGCACCAGGGCGACGGCAATGTCCGGGCTTACTATCTGGATGACTGCAACACGCTTCTGGGCGCGGCCAGCGGGAACGACTCCAACTGGTCCGACGCGTCCGGCGCCTTCCAGGGCAGCGACAACGACAACGCCCGCTCGGTGCTGAACACCGGCACCTATTCGGGCGGCGTCAACGACGTCCAGTTCTATCTCCACTCCGGTTACACGGGTGGCACGGGCTGCCTCGACTGGAACGAGCTGTACGTCGACGGCCTCAGCCGCAACACGTTCAACGACGCCGCCCGCACCAACGCCGCCGACAGCATCAGCTCCCACCGGTGGGTCAACGGCTGCACCAACGCCTGGCAGTAATCACCAAAGGCCCCGTCGCGGCGCGGCGGGGCCTGCGGGCCGCCGGTGTCCGGCGGCGGAGGGAGGGGGACATCCGGTCTCCGGCTCTCTCAACGTGTAGCGCACGGGGGGCCTTGCGGCAAGGCCCCCCGTCTACCACAGAATCGTCGCCCGAGCCGGAAAGCCGTGGGATGAGCGGCTTGCGACGTAAGCGAGCTTTCTATGAGTTACGGGTCCACACCGGGTTACGGGTCTGCGCCGGGGGGTTCGCTGATCGACGTGATGGTGGTCGGCGGCGGGCCGACCGGTCTGATGCTCGCCCGTGAGCTGCGGCTGCACGGGGTACGGGTGGTCGTCCTGGAGCGGGACGCCGAGCCGACGCGGCAGGTCCGTTCGCTCGGGCTGCATGTGCGCAGTATCGAGATTCTGGACCAGCGCGGTCTGCTGGAACGGTTTCTGGCGGCCGGTACGCGGTATCCGGTGGGCGGGCTCTTCGCCGGAATCGCGAAGCCGCCGCCGTCCGGACTGGACACCGCGCACCCGTACGTCCTCGGTATCCCCCAGACCGTGACCGAGCGGCTGCTGGCCGAGCGCGCCGCCGAACTGGGCGTCGTGGTCCGGCGCGGCCTGGCACTGGCCGGGCTGAGCCCGGACGGGCAGGGGGTGACCGCCCGGCTGGCGGACGGCACCGGGCTGCGCTCGCGCTATCTCGTCGGCTGCGACGGCGGCCGGAGCACGGTCCGCGGGCTGCTGCTCGACCGGACGGGACGTCTCTCGGCGGCGGGCTGGACGGACCGGGTCGGCCGGGTCGCCGACCCCGGCGGGGACCCGGATCCGCCCGCGGTGCTGCTGCGGCCGGACGGCCATGTGGCATGGGCGGGTGACGGCCAGGGGGAGCTGTCCGGCGCGCTGCGGCGGTGGTTCGGTGCCGCGCTGCCCGGCCCCGCCCGGCGGCCGGGGCGTTGAGCGGTGCCGCCGGGTGCCGGGAAAAGCGCTGGTGGGACGGTCCGCGGGTGGGCATGCTGGGCGCATGCTGATCAGGGAAGCCGTTCCGGAGGACTGGGCCGCTGTCTGGCCGTTCTTCCGTCAGGTCGTGGCCGCGGGCGAGACCTTCACCTATCCGCCGGATCTCGGTGAGGAGGCGGGGCGGGATATGTGGCTGCTGCCCGCTCCGAACCGTACGGTCGTCGCCGTCGACGACGACGGAGCGGTCCTCGGTACCGCCAAGATGAACAACAATCAGGCGGGCAACGGCTCGCATGTCGCGAGCGCGAGCTATCTGGTCGATCCGGCGTTCGCCGGGCGGGGTGTCGGCCGGGCGCTCTGCCGGTACTCGCTGGAGTGGGCGCGGGCCGCCGGGTTCCGGGCGGTGCAGTTCAACGCGGTGGTGGAGACGAACGTACGGGCGGTACGGCTCTACGAGTCCCTGGGGTTCGCGGTGGTGGGCACCGTACCGGAGGGCTTCCGGCATCCCGCTCACGGCTATGTCGGGCTCCATGTGATGCACCGCGCCCTGTAACCGTTTTTCGCCGCGCCGCCGCCCTGCCCGGGCGGACAGGACGGCCCCGGCCGGGGCCGTCCTGTCCGAAGAAACCCTGGCCGTCCGGGGCGGGCGGCGATCATGATGGCAGCGTGACTGACAACGCCGGAACGATTCCCCCCAGAATCCGTGTCGCCGCCTATGTGATCCGGCAGCGGACGGTACCCGAACTGCTGGTCTTCGATCATGTCGGCATACCCGCGGCCGGGACGCAGGTTCCCGCGGGCGGTGTCGCACCGGGCGAGAGCCTGGAGGCGGCGGTGCTCCGGGAGGTCGCCGAGGAGACGGGCCTGACGACGGCGACGGCCGTCCGCCGGATCGCCACGGAGAACAGGCCCCATCCGGAGACCGGGCAGCCGCGGCGTACCACCTTCTTCTATCTCCAGGTGCCCTCCGGCACCCCCGACGCCTGGGTGCACCGCGTCGGCGGCGGGGGCGGGGGCAGGGAGGACACCGATACCGGTCTCGTCTTCTCCTGCCGTTTCCTGCCGCTCCCCCTGGACCGGCCCCTCGCCGATGCCCAGGACACCTGGCTGGGCGGTATCGACCGGGGCTGGACCACCGCCGCCGGCGGCCGGCGCTGAGGCCGGCCGCCGGGGTGTCCGCCGCGGGTCAGTGGGTGCTGTCGGCGGGCCGGATGCCGCGCGGGATCCAGGCCCATACGGTGGCGGCGGCGGCCAGGGCCAGGACCGCGCCCGCGGCAAACGCGGGGGTCATACCGTGGGTGAAGGCACGGGCCACCTGGTCGAGGAGACCGGCACCGGCCTCGCCGCCGAGCGCCTGGGCGGTGTAGGCGCCCTCCCCCACCGAGCCGCGGGCGGCGGCGGTCACGGAGTCCGGCAGATTGCTCTGGTAGAGCGCGCCGGCCAGCGAGCCGAGGGAGGCGACGCCGAGCGCGGCACCGAGTTCGTAGCATGTCTCCTCGATGGCGGCGGCACCGCTGACGTGTTCGGCGGGGGTCGCCGCCATCAGGGTGACCGAGGCCACCGTCATGGCGAGTCCGGCGCCGAAGCCGATCAGTGCCAGGGCGACCGCCATCACCGGGTAGCCGAGGTGTCCGTCGCCGTCCTGGACGAGCCAGGGCAGGGCGAGGCCGGCTGCCATCAGGACCAGACCCGAGCCCATCAGGTGCCGTACGGGCAGGGCGCGCATCAGGGGCGGGGCAAGCAGGGAGGTGACGACGAGGGCGAGCGGTGCGGGCAGTACCCGGATGCCCGCTTCGAGGGGCGAGTAGCCGAGGGCGTACTGGAACCACTGGGTGAGCAGGAACAGTACGGCGCCGAGCGCGATCATGCCGAGCAGCAGGGCGGCCGCCGAGACGCTGAAGGCGCGCCGGGCGAACAGGCGGATCTGGAGCAGGGGGTTGGCCAGGCGCAGCTGGCGCCGGACGAAGAGGGTCAGTACGACGGCGGCGAGGGCCAGCAGCAGCCAGGGCAGGGGTGCGGTGAGTCCGCTCTTGCCGAGCTGCTTGATACCGGCGGCCAGCGCGATCATGCCGACCACGGACTGGGCGACGCCGGTCCAGTCCCAGCGTCCGGCGCGCGGGGCGTAGGACTCGGGCAGCAGCCAGGAGCCGAAGGCGATGACGGCGAGCGCGACGGGGACGTTGAGCAGGAAGGCCGACTCCCAGCCGTGGTCCTCCACGAGGAGTCCGCCGACGACCGGGCCGAGTGCCATGCCGCCGCCCATGACGGCCGCCCAGACGGCGTAGGCGAAGGCCCGCTCGCGGGCGTCGGTGAAGACGTGCCGCAGGATCGACAGGGTGGCGGGCATGATCGCCGCGCCGCCGATGCCGAGCAGGGCGCGGGCGGCGATCACCTGCCAGGCGGCGGTGGCGAAGACCGCGGCCAGTGAGGCCACGGCGAAGAGGGCGAAGCCGGCGATGAGCAGTCGTTTGCGGCCCCAGCGGTCGCCGAGGGCACCGGCCGTGACCAGAAGGCCGGAGAGCGCGAGGGCATAGGCGTCGATGATCCAGAGCTGCTCCACCGAGCCCGGCCGGAGATCGGCGACCAGGGAGGGGAAGGCGACATTGAGGATCGTGGTGTCCATGGCGATCAGCAGCAGGCTGCCGGAGAGGATCGCGAGGACGGTCCAGCGGCGCGCATGTATGGCGTCCTGGACGGCGTCCACGGCCGGGGCCACGGCGAGGCGGGACATGAGGGACTCCAACCCGTGAGACTTACTCATTCGGAATGAGACATCACTGTATCATTTTATTGTTGAAAGTCTCAGCCGGGTCTCGGCCGTCACCCCCGGCCCCGGATTCCGGCAGCGGGTTCCGGCGGCGGGTTCCGGCCCCGGACGAACGGCGCCCGCCGCGCGGAGTACCGCGCGGCGGGCAGGGGTGGAGCGGACGGGCAGGGGTCAGGCGTAGACGTAGAACTGGGTGTGGTCCAGCAGGCTCTGGGGGGTGGCGTTCGTCCAGGGCGGCATGGTCTCGTTGAGGTCGATCACATCGGGCGTCGCGGCCGCCGGGAGGTACTCGGCGCTGGTGGGGTGGAGCGCGTGCCAGTCGGCCCAGAGCTTGTCGACGAAGGCGTGGTGCAGCCAGAACACGGGGTCGTTCGGGGAGACACTGGTCTCCATCTGGCCGAAGACCCAGGTGTGGACCCGGTTGTGCATGCTCATATAACCGTCGGAGCCTTCGAGGGCGGAGCGGAAGCCCGCCGAGCCGCTGCTGAAGGGCGCGGAGTCGTAGGTGGGGATCGCGAGGGCGGCGTCGACCTGCGCCTTCGTGGGCAGGGTGGGGACGCGGTAGCCGAGGTTACGGGCCAGGAAGGGACGGCTGTCGACCTGGATGTTGATCGTCCAGTTGCCGGTGGAGTAGGCGAAGGGCCCGTCCATGACCTGGTCGTCCAGGGGGCGGCCGGTGCCGCCGAGGAAGTTCGGCGCCCACAGCGAGGAGGCGGCGGTGTTGTCGACGGTCCAGTCCCAGTAGGGGATGGACACCTGCGGGTCGACCTTCTGCAGCTCCCGCTCGAAGTCGATGAGGTACTTGCGGTGCCAGGGGAGGAACGACGGGCCGAAGTGGCCCACGTATATCCCGGTGTTCATGTCGAGGGCGAACCGGAGGCGGTGGGCGGCGACGAACTCGTCGTACACACCTCTCCGCTTGACCTCCAGCACGGCGTCGGTGAACGCCTTCTTCTCGGCGGCGGTGAGGTTCGCCTGGTTCTTCCGTACGGTCATGGCTGACTGCTCCCGGCTCAGGCGGTGGGGGTGAAGGGGACGACGGCGGCACCCTTGAGGGTGATCACCGCGGTGCGGGCGGCCTCAAGAGGCGTCGCGAACCTCTCGTAGTGGTTGATCGCGCTGCTCCAGCCGGTCTTCCCGTGGTGCATGACATGGAGTTCGCGGCCGTCGATCAGAACGCTGTAGACGGCGCCGCCCTCCTTCCCGGAACGGGCGTGGGCGTGGTGGCCGTCTTTCGCGGGCCGCCCCTGGATACGGCGGCCCTGGAAGACCTCGTCGAACTCGGCGGCCCCGGCGGTCCCGTGTGCGGCGGCCTTCGGCCGGGCGGTGTCGGCCGTTGCGGTAGCGACACCGATGAGCGCGGTGCCTGCCGCGGCGCCGGCGGCTGCCCCGATGACTTGGCGACGGGTGAATCCGGACATGGCGAATGAACCCCCAGAAACATGGCGGAGGCGGCCCCCCAGGCTGATTGCGGGCCGCCGTGATCATCTGTACCGGGAAGGGCTGCCCCGCCAGAAGGGCCACGATTTCGGTTGGCTGCCATACGGACACGTTTTCGCAGGCCAAGAGGGGCGCGCGAGAAGTGGATCTCACTCCGCGTCAGGGAATCATGATCATGGAAGCGAAGATTTCCTGGCAGATATGCCGCAACTGTGAAGATCTTTTCGGGGCGCGCCGGGCAGCCCCGTGCGGGGGCCACGGAACGCACACGGCCGGAAACGGCGCCAACGGGGGCGCCCGGGCGCGGCTCATGGCCCGTGGCGGGTGCGTTTGCGGCCGCGTACGGGGGGCGCCGGGCTTCCGCGGCCCGCGGGGAGCGTCCGCGGGCCCGAAGGGGAAGGGGTCGGGGCGTGCCGCGGAGGTTGCCGGGGACTCTACCAAGCGGGCGCTTATCACCCGGTGGTCGCGAACCTCGTCCGGCGGTCCGGAACTCGCCCGGTGGTAGCGGGCTCACGCCGTGGCCGCGGGGCCGCGGGCGGCGCCGGGGTCAGGGCTTGCGCGCGACCGCCCCGTACATGGCGATGTCTCGGTCGTCGCAGACGGGGTCCCCGGGGTCCGGGCGCCAGTGGTGGACCTGGCGCAGGCCCGGTTCGACCAGGTCGAGGCCGGTGAAGAAGGCTTCGGCCTCGGCACGGGTGCGCAGGGTCATCGGCATACCCCGGCTCTCGTACTCCCGGGCCACCCGCCCGACTTCGTCGGGGGCGAAGTCCGCCGTACCGATGGTGGCGGCGAGGAAGCTGCCCGGCGGGAGGGGGGCGAGGAGACGGCCGAGCAGCGTGTGGTCGTCGGGCGGCATGATGAAGTGGAGCATTCCGATCACCATCAGGGCGACCGGCCGGTCCAGGTCCAGGACGGCCCGGAAGCCGGGCGACCGGATGATCGCTTCGGGGTCGCGCATATCCGCGTCGACGTAGGCGGTCCGGCCTTCCGGTGCGCTGGTGAGCAGGGCCCGGGCGTGGGCGAGGACGATGGGGTCGTTGTCGACGTAGACGATGCCGGCGTCGGGCCGCTCGCGCTGCACGACTTCGTGCAGGTTGGGCGAGGTGGGCAGGCCGGTGCCGATGTCCAGGAACTGCGAGATGCCCTCTTCCCGGGCGAGATGGCGGGCGGCCCGGTGCATGAAGGCGCGGTTGGCGCGCATATGGACGGGGAGTGCGGGCCACTGGGCGCACATCGCCCGGGCAGCGTCGGCATCGATCTCGTAGTGGTCCTTGCCGCCCAGGATGCAGTCGTAGACGCGTGCGGAGTGCGCCCGGGTGGTGTCGATCCGGACGTGCTGCGGCTGCGGTTGCGTCATCGCCAACTCCCCCTCGGTTAGCCGGTGATGGGGCAGTCTACTGGGAGGTAGGAAGCTCTGTGGACATCCGGCGCCGTACGGTGCCCGCGGCCTTGTGCGGCCCGGGCCGCACAGGGCCGCGGGCCGGGCGGGGCGCCCGGTCCGCGGCCGGGGCGGTCACTCCTCTTCCGGCGCTCCCGTCTCGGTGAGTTCTCCGTCGGCGAGCCGCAGCCACCGGTCCACCCCGATCCGGGCGAGGAAGCGTTCGTCGTGGCTGACCACGACGAACGCGTGGGGCCGCAGGAGGTTGCCCGCATGTCCGCACTGCCCACCACCAGCCGTGAATGGCAGCTCGTCGCCCGCCCGCACGGCTGGCCGACGAAGGAT
>NZ_JBSFNQ010000028.1:0-84910 GCF_053981115.1 Streptomyces sp. NPDC003691
GCCACGGCCTTCTGGAACGCCTCGGCGAGGGACAGCGCGGCGTGCGCGGCATGCCCCTCTCGGGGGTGCGGGACGCCAGGTCCGGCTCCCGGGCGGTGCGGTCGCTTCAGCGGCGGCCGCGGTTGTTGCCCGGGCGGTTGGCCACCCAGGAGCGGATGGTGTCCGCGTACCAGTACGGCTTCCCGGCCTCGACCAGATCGGGCGGCGGCAGATGTCCGTGCTTGCGGTAGGAGCGAACGGTGTCCGGCTGCACCTGGATGTGAGCGGCGATCTCCTTGTACGACCAGAGCCTTCTGTCCGACATCTGTGAGACACCTCCTTGCGGGCGCCGCAGTCGCGGTGGGGGGACCGCGAAGGACCTGCGGCGGATGCGCTTGGCGATCACCGAGCCTGTCCCGGCGGGGCCCCTCCCGGGGAGGGGGAATGCCGCAGTGTTGATCACCTGTGACGGAAGACCCGCGTAATGGAGATATATCCGATCATCTGCATGAACTTGCATGCGCCCCCAGGGGCGCCGGAGTGTGCGCCGTGGGCGCCGCGGCGCCCACGGGGCGGCCGGTGGCCGTGGTGGTTGTGGTGGTCGCGCGGTGGTGGGCGGCTGCGGGCGGCGCGGGGGCGGGCTTCCGCCCGGCCCGATGCCCCTCGGACGCCGCGGCCGATGCCCTGTCAGACGCCGCAGGAGCGCAGGAAGCGCCGGGTCCGCTCCGCGATCGGGAAGGGCTTGTCCGGCGGGCACGGATACATGTCCTGCTCGACCACGGCGAACAGCTCCACCCCGAGTGCCCCCGCCGCGGCCAGGACCGGTTCCAGTGCCGGTACCCCGCCGGGGGGCTCGCACATCACGCCCCGCGCCACCGCGGGCCCGAAGGGCACCCCCTCCGCCACCACCCCGGCCAGCACCTCCGGGTCGACCTGCTTGAGGTGGAGGTAGCCGAGCCGCTCCCCGTACGTCTCGATCAGCTTCACGCTGTCGCCGCCGCAGTAGGCGTAGTGCCCGGTGTCGAGGCAGAGGGAGACCAGCTCCGGATCGGTGGCGTCCAGGAACCGGGTGACGTTCTCCTCGCCGTCGATATGGGTGTCGGCGTGCGGGTGGACCACGATCGTCAGCCCGTACCGCTCCCGCACCTCCCGGCCGAGCCGCTCCGTCTGCCGGGTCAGATCGCGCCACTGCTCCGCCGTCAGGACGCTGTCCTCCAGCACCTCTCCGGTCCGGTCGTCCCGCCAGAAAGCCGGGATGACCACCAGATGCCGGGCGCCCGTGGCCCGGGTGAGGGCGGCGACGTCCGAGACGTGCGCCCAGGTCTCGTCCCAGACGGCCGGACCGCGGTGGAGTCCGGTGAACACGGTGCCCGCCGACACCTTCAGCCCCCGGCGGCCGGTCTCGGCCGCCAGCACCGCCGGGTCGGTGGGCAGATAGCCGTACGGCCCCAGCTCGATCCACTCGTACCCCGCCTCGGCGACCTCGTCGAGGAAACGCCGCCACGGGACCTGCCGGGGGTCGTCGGGGAACCACACGCCCCAGGAGTCGGGGGCCGAGCCGATCCGGATGCGGTTCGGGGGGGCGACGGGGCTGGTCATGGCGTCGAGCTTTCCGGCCGCCCCGAAAGGGTGTCAAGCCTTCGTCCGAATGTCAGGACAAAATATTGACAGGGCTCCGCATCGCCTACTAGACCTGCTCCGGGACCACGGGCAGCGGGGTTCCGGACCCGGCGCCGGAGGGCCCGGGGAGCCTTGGTCCCGGCGGGCCTGCGCGCCGGAGGGCCCGCGGCGCCGGGGGACGGCAGGATCGCAGTACAGGCAGTACAGGCAGTACAGGCACCACAGGCGCTACAGGCAGTACGGCAGGACCGCAGCACCGAAGGGACGCGCATGCCTCAGTTGTACGACCCCCCGCCGTACGACGTGATCACCATGGGCCGGATCGGCGTGGACCTGTACCCGCTGCGGACCGGCGTCCCCCTGGCGGAGGTCGACACCTTCGGGAAGTTCCTCGGCGGCTCCGCGAGCAATGTGGCCGTCGGCGCGGCCCGGCTCGGCCGCCGCACCGCCGTGATCACCCGTACCGGTGCCGACCCCTTCGGCGAGTACCTCCACCGCGCCCTGCGCGCGTTCGGCGTCGACGACCGGTGGGTCACCCCCGTCGACGCCTACCCCACCCCGGTCACCTTCTGCGAGATCTTCCCGCCGGACGACTTCCCCCTCTACTTCTACCGGCGGCCCAAGGCTCCCGATCTGGAGATCCGTACGGAGGAACTGGACCTGGCCGGGATCCGCGCGGCCCGGGTCTTCTGGGTCACCGGCACCGGGCTGAGCGCCGAACCCAGCCTCACCGCCACCCTGGCCGCGCTCGCCCACCGGGACCGCTCCGGCACCACCGTCCTCGACCTCGACTGGCGGCCGATGTTCTGGCCGGACCCGGCGGCCGCCCGGTCGCGCTACCGGGAGGCGCTCCGCTTCGCCACCGTCGCCGTCGGCAATGTCGACGAGTGCGAGATCGCCACCGGGGAGCGCGACCCGGAGGCCGCCGCCCGGGCCCTGCTCGCCGCCGGTCCGGAACTCGCCGTGGTCAAACAGGGGCCGGCGGGCGTGCTCGCGCTCCACCGCGACGGCAGCCGGGCCGAGGTCCCGCCGGTACCCGTGGAGGTCGTCAACGGCCTGGGCGCGGGGGATGCCTTCGGCGGCGCGCTCTGCCACGGACTGCTGGCCGGTCTGCCGCTGGAGCGGGTGATGCGGTACGCCAACGCGGCGGGCGCGATCGTGGCGGCCCGGCTGGCCTGTTCCAGCGCGATGCCGTACGCGGACGAGGTGGAACAGGTCCTGGCGGGCGGCCCGGTACCGCCGGAGCGGGACCCGGGACCCGCCGCGGTCACGGCGGCCGGCCGGCCGGTCTCCGGGTCCGCCGCGGGCGCGACGGCCGGTACGGGATCCGGAGCGGCACCCGGCCCCCAGGCGCCCGCCGCGCCCGGCACCCACGGACTCGCCGCGCCCGGCCCCCAGGCGCCCGCCGCGCCCGGAGCCGCCTCGTGAGCCGGGTCCCCATCGCCGGACTGACCGCCATCCGCAGCCGCCGCCCCGAGGCCGTGGCCGAGGCCGCGGACCGCCGCAGCCGCCGGCCCCGGCTGCTCGGCGAGACCGGCCGGCTGATGATCATCGCGGCCGACCACCCCGCCCGGGGCGCACTCGCCGTCGGCGACCGCAGACTCGCCATGGCCAACCGCGCCGACCTGCTGGAGCGGCTCTGTCTGGCGCTCTCCCGGCCCGGGGTCGACGGGGTGCTCGCCACCGCCGACATCCTCGACGACCTGCTGCTCCTGGGGGCTTTGGAGGACCGGATCGTCATCGGCTCGATGAACCGCGGCGGTCTCGCGGGCGCCGCCTTCGAACTCGACGACCGGTTCACCGGACACCGCGCCCGTGATCTCGCCCGGCTCGGCTTCGACGCCGGGAAGCTGCTGCTCCGCATCGACTACGACGACCCGGGATCCCTGGACACGCTGCACAGCACTGCCCGGGCCATCGACGAGATGGCGGAGCATCGACTTCCGGTCTTTGTGGAGCCGTTTATCTGCCATCGGGTGGACGGCCGGCTGCGCAACGATCTGAGCGCCGAGGCGGTCACCCGGTCGATAGCCATCGCGTCCGGGCTGGCCGGGACGTCGGCGTACACCTGGCTGAAGGTGCCGGTGACCGACGATCCCGCCGATATGGCCGCCGTGCTGGAAACCTCGACCCTGCCCGCGGTCATCCTGGGGGGCGAGGTCGGGGACGACCAGCACGGCGCGTACGAGAAGTGGCGGACGGCGCTGCGACTGCCCACCGTGCAGGGGCTGGTGGTGGGACGCTCACTGCTCTACCCGGTGGACGGAGACGTCGCCAAGGCCGTCGACACGGCGGTCGGCCTGCTCTGACGTCGCCTTACGGGACGGTGGGGCAACGGCCCGGCCGCACCCGGCAGCAGGAAAACAACGGGACCAGCAGGAACAGCGGCGCCGCGGCAACAACAGCACAGCGGCAACAACGGCACAACGGCACAGCGGCAACAACGGGCACCGACAGGGAGTACGCGCACCGATGAGCAGCAGCGACGAGACCGGCGCCCGCCCCGCGGAGCGTTACGTTCCGGCGGGCAGCGCGGCCGCCGGACCGTACGCCCTGCGGATCGACCCCGGCGACCCGGGCCGGCCGGGCTGGGAGTACACCGCCCTCCGGGTGCTCGAACTGCCGCCGGGCGGTTCGCACTCATTTGCGGCCGGTGGCGCCGAGTGGATCGTGCTGCCGCTGGAGGGAAGCTGCACGGTCGCCGCCGACGGAGAGTTTTTCGAACTGCTGGGACGGGAAAGCGTGTTCAGCGGGGTCACCGACTTCGCCTACGTCCCCCGTGGTTCCCGGGCACAGATCGCCTCCGGTGCGGGAGGCCGCTTCGCCTTGGCAGGAGCGAAGTGCGAGCGACGACTCCCCGCTCGCTACGGCCCCGCGCCGGAGGTACCGGTCGAGCTGCGCGGCTCGGGCAGCTGTTCCCGCCAGGTCAACAACTTCGCCGCGGCCGGGGCGTACGACTGCGACCGGCTGATCGCGGTCGAGGTGCTGACCCCCGGCGGGAACTGGTCGTCCTATCCGCCGCACAAGCACGACGAGCACCGGCCGGGCGCCGAATCCGAGCTGGAGGAGATCTACTACTTCGAGATCGACGGCGGCGGGCTGGGCTACCAGCGCGTCTCCCCCTCCAGGGCCGGTGGTACGGATGTGCTGGCCGAGGTCCGCGGCGGGGACGCCGTACTGATCCCGGACGGCTGGCACGGTCCGTCGATCGCCCCGCCCGGCCGGACCATGTACTACCTCAATGTGATGGCCGGACCGGGGCCGGAGCGGGAGTGGCTGATCTGCGACCACCCCGACCACGAGTGGATCCGGGGGACCTGGCCGGAACAGGCCGTGGACCCCCGGCTGCCGCTCTACGAAGCCCCGCCGCGCCCGGGCCGGGTACCCCCGGCCGCCCCGGAGCTCCCTTCCGCCCCCGAGTCCCCTTCCGCCCCGGAGGAGGGTCAGCGATGACCACCCGGCTCACCGTCGCCCAGGCGCTCGTTGCCTTTCTCAGCCGCCAGTACACCGAACGCGACGGCCGCCGGCGCCGGCTGATCGCGGCCACCTGGGGCATCTTCGGCCATGGCAATGTCGCCGGGATCGGCCAGGCGCTGGTCGAGTCCGGCACCGGACCGGACGCCCCGATGCCCTACTACCAGGGCCGCAACGAACAGGCCATGGTGCATGCCGCGGTGGGCTACGCCCGCCAGTCGCGGAGGCTCTCCGCACACGCCGTGACCACGTCCATCGGCCCGGGCGCCACCAACCTCGTCACCGGCGCCGCGCTCGCCACGGTCAACCGGCTGCCGGTGCTGCTGCTCCCCGGCGACGTCTTCGCCGGACGGCCCGCCGATCCGGTCCTCCAGCAGCTCGAAACGGCCCACGCGGGCGATGTGTCGGTCAATGACACCCTGCGGCCCGTCTCCCGCTACTTCGACCGGATCACCCGCCCCGAGGCACTGATTCCGGCCGCGCTGGCCGCCGTGCGCGTGCTCACCGACCCCGCCGAGACCGGGGCCGTGACGCTGGCCCTGCCCCAGGACGTCCAGGCGGAGGCGTACGACTGGCCCGCGGAGTTCCTCGCCGAACGCGTCTGGCGGGTGACCCGGCCGCGCCCCGACCGGCGGGCCCTCGCGGAGGCGGCGCATACCGTGGCGGCGGCCCGGCGGCCGCTGCTCGTCGCGGGCGGCGGCGTCCACCACTCCGAGGCGGAGGAGGCGCTGCGTACCTTCGCCGACGCCACCGGGATCCCGGTCGCCTCGACCCAGGCGGGCAAGGGCTCGCTGCCGTACGACCATCCCTGCGATGTCGGCGGCATCGGCCATACCGGCACCGCCACGGCCGATGAACTGGCCCGGACCGCCGATCTGGTGATCGGGGTCGGCACCCGCTGGTCGGACTTCACCACCGCCTCCGCCACCCTTTTCCAGAACCCCGCGGTCCGCTTCGTCAAT
Organism: Streptomyces sp. NPDC003691; assembly: GCF_053981115.1. Classification (NCBI taxonomy): domain Bacteria; kingdom Bacillati; phylum Actinomycetota; class Actinomycetes; order Kitasatosporales; family Streptomycetaceae; genus Streptomyces; species Streptomyces sp. NPDC003691. The sequence goes on from NZ_JBSFNQ010000028.1 coordinate 6,036, forward strand.
CTCAACATCACCTCCTTCGACGCCCACAAGATGGCCGGGCTCCCGGTCGTCGCCGATGCCCGCGCGACCCTGGAGGAGCTGACGGAGGCCCTGACCGGGGCACCCGCAGAAGAAAGCGACGCGCCCGGCACCCACCGCGTCCCGGCGGAGTACGAACACGGCTACCGGGAGCGCAAGGAGGAGTGGGAGCGCCTGGTCGACGCCGCGTACGCCCCCGGCGATCCCGGTGCGCGCCCCACCCAGTCCCAGGTCCTCGGGGCCCTCTCCGACCTGGTCACCGGGGACGACATCGTCATCAACGCGGCCGGTTCGCTCCCCGGCGATCTGCACAAGCTCTGGCGGGCGCGCTCCGCGGACCAGTACCACGTCGAATACGGGTACTCCTGTATGGGCTACGAGATCCCGGCGGCCATCGGGGTCGCCCTCGCCGCCCCCGGGCGGCCCGTCTGGGCGCTCGTCGGCGACGGTACGTATCTGATGAACCCCACCGAGATCGTCACCGCCGTCCAGGAGAACGTCCCGATCAAAGTGATCATCCTCCAGAACCACGGCTATGCGTCGATCGGCGGGCTCTCCGAATCCGTCGGCGCGGAGCGGTTCGGTACGGCCTACCGGCACCGGGCGCCCGACGGTACGTATACGGGCGGCCCGCTCCCGGTCGACCTGGCGGCCAACGCCGCTTCCCTCGGACTCCGGGTCATCCGCGCCCGGACCCTGCGTGACCTGCGGGAAGCCCTGGCGGAGGCGCGCTGGTCGGAGGTGCCCACAGGTGTCTACGTGGAGACCGAAACGGCAGACACTGTGTCGGGCGCGCCCCCGGCGCAGGCGTGGTGGGATGTTCCTGTGGCGGAGACGGCGACCCGGCCGTCCGCGATCAGAGCCCGGGAAGAGTACGAACGGCGGATCGCCGCCCGGCGCCGCCATCTGTGATCCGGCCGGCGCCCGCCGGCCGGTCCGCCCGGTGACCCGCCCGGCCCCGCGCCGGAACGTACACAGGTTGTGAAGGAGCCTCTCGCGATGGTGAAGACCGTCAACCACTGGATCGGTGGCAAGACCGTCGAAGGCGCGTCCGGCAACTGGGGCGAGGTCACGGACCCCGCGACCGGCGCCGTGACCACCCGGGTGGCGCTGGCCTCGGCGGACGAGGTAGGGGCCGCCGTCGCCGCGGCGAAGGAGGCGTTCGCGAGCTGGGGCACCTCGTCGCTGGCCGCGCGGACCGCGGTCCTCTTCCGCTACCGGGCGCTGCTCGACGCCCGCCGCGACGATATCGCTGCCCTGATCACCGCCGAACACGGCAAGGTGCACTCGGACGCGCTCGGGGAGGTGGCGCGCGGTCTGGAGATCGTCGAACTGGCCTGCGGCATCACCACCCAGCTCAAGGGCGAGCTGTCGACCCAGGTCTCCAGCCGGGTCGACGTCGCCGCGATCCGCCAGCCGCTGGGCGTCGTCGCGGGCATCACCCCGTTCAACTTCCCCGCCATGGTGCCGATGTGGATGTTCCCGCTCGCCGTGGCCTGCGGCAACACCTTCGTTCTGAAGCCCAGTGAGAAGGACCCCTCGGCCGCGAACCTGCTGGCCGAACTGGCCTCGGAGGCCGGGCTGCCCGACGGCGTACTGAACGTGGTCCACGGCGACAAGGTCGCGGTGGACGCCCTGCTGGAGCACCCGGACGTGGCCGCCGTCTCCTTCGTCGGCTCCACGCCCATCGCCCGCTACATCCACACCACCGCCTCCGCCAACGGCAAGCGCGTCCAGGCCCTCGGCGGCGCCAAGAACCATATGCTCGTACTGCCCGACGCCGACCTCGACGCGGCGGCCGATGCCGCGGTCTCGGCGGCGTACGGCTCCGCGGGCGAGCGCTGCATGGCCATCTCCGCCGTCGTCGCCCTCGACTCCGTCGCCGACGAACTCGTGGCGAAGATCCGCGACCGCGCCGAGAAGATCACCATCGGCCCCGGCACGGACCCCGCGTCCGAGATGGGCCCCCTGATCACCCGCGCCCACCGCGACAAGGTGGCCTCCTATGTGACGGGCGCGGCGGCCCAGGGCGCCGATGTCGTCCTCGACGGCACCGGCTACACCGTCGAGGGCTACGAGAACGGGCACTGGATCGGTCTCTCCCTCCTCGACCGGGTCTCCACCGACTCCGACGCCTACCGCGACGAGATCTTCGGCCCGGTGCTCTGCGTCCTGCGGGTGGCGACCTACGAGGAGGGCGTGGCGCTGATCAACGCCTCGCCGTACGGCAACGGCACCGCGGTCTTCACCCGGGACGGCGGCGCGGCCCGCCGCTTCCAGCTGGAGGTCGAGGCCGGCATGGTCGGCGTCAACGTCCCGATCCCGGTCCCCGTCGGCTACCACTCCTTCGGCGGCTGGAAGGACTCCCTCTTCGGGGACCACCACATCTACGGCAACGACGGCGTGCACTTCTACACCCGCGGCAAGGTCGTCACCACCCGCTGGCCCGACCCCTCGGAGCCGCACGCGGGCGTCGACCTCGGCTTCCCCCGTAACCACTGACGGACACCGGAGCCGCACGGCCCGGGGCCCCGCCGGATCACCGGCGGGGCCCCGGGCCGTCCCGACCGGTCAGCCGGTGCCGTCCAGCAGCTCCATGATCTCCTCGCAGTAGACCTGGAAGGTGCGCTGCTCGACCGGGGTGACCACCGACATCCGGTTGTGCACCATGGGGTTGCGGACCTTCGCCAGCAGCGAGAACCGTTCGTTCCAGTACGCCTTGTCCTTCTTCAGCAGCGGGCCGAAGAGGTCCCAGTGGGACGCCATCAGGTCGTACAGATCGCGCGGATAGGTGAAGTCCAGCAGCCGGGTGGAGCCCCGGGCGCCGAAGGACCGCTGCTCCCGGGCGCGCAGCTCCTCGCACTGGTCGAGCATGGCGGCCAGCTTGGGGCGGACCTCCCGCAGCCGGTCCGGCCAGTCGGCGCCGTACTTCTCCTCGAAGACGGATTCGACCAGATCGCGGACCCGCCGCTCCACGGCCATCCAGCTGTCCCAGTGGCCCAGCTGACGGCCGATCAGGGTCAGGTAGTGCTGGAAGTCGTCGGAGAAGGCCCGGTAGGCGCCGTTCTGCACCCGGACCAGGCCCTGCTGGAGCAGCACCAGGGCATCGTCGGGGGTGACCACGAGCTGCGGGCCGAGGACCACTTCCAGCAGCGCCCGGAGCCGGCCGTCGGCGCGCAGCAGCTCCTGGAGGTCCCGGTAGTAGTACTGGAACTCCGCGGGCCGGGAGGGCGCGAGCCCCTCCAGCTCGTCCAGCAGCCGGAACGGACGGCCGCGGGCCGCGCCGCAGACCCGGTCCAGCAGCACGCTCGCCAGATAGGGGTGGCCGCCGGTCAGCTCGCCGAGCCGGGCCACGGCGGCCGCCGGATCCTCGCCTTCGCCGTCCTCGCCGTCCTCGCCGTCGTCGCCGGGGGCCTGCGGGAAGCCCGGCATCCGGGCGGTGAGCGCCGTCAGTTCCTCGGTGTCGAAGCAGGTCAGAAAGAGGGAGCGGAAGATTCCGGCGAAGGTCGACTCATCGGGGTCCGCCATGTCGACGATATCGCGCAGCTCCCGCCGGGAGGTGGTGACCAGACCGATGTTCCAGTCCAGGTTGTACGCCAGCTCCCGGAGCGACTGGAAGGTCCCGGGCTGGGACTTGAACACCTCACGGGCCGCGTCGAACTCGTCCATGATCAGCACTACCCGCCAGCCGCGCCGCCGGACCAGCCGGAGGAACTCCTGGGTCTCGCTCTGCGCCTGGCCCCAGATGAGACCGGGCTCCACCGCCCGCCGGTAGGCGTCCGCGGTGCGCGCGTCGACATCGGCGGACCGTTCGGTCAGCAGATCCCAGACGTCGTCGCAGAGCCTGCGGAAGACCTGCTGGATGCCCGCCTGGGTCCGTACGTTCATCCAGACCGGCAGCAGCTGGGGATGGGTCACCCGGGCGTCCGGGCGCATGAAGACGTGGTACGCCAGGCTGGACTTGCCGATCCGCGGCGGCCCGATGATGGCGGTCGCCCCGGCCGTCGACTGGGACAGCACCCGCTCCAGCAGGATGTCGACGGGTTCGGCACGGCCGACGTGCGCGGCTCCGTGCACGGGATGGCCGACCGTGGCGAAGGGATTGCCGGAGCCGCGCGGCATCAGCTCGGTCACGGCCCTCACACCTTCCTGTGCCAGAGCCACTCCGCGAACAGCCCCACCTTGATCCGGTAGCGGTCCTCGGACTCGCGGACGATGACATTGCGGCGGAGCAGGTCCTCGATGACCCGGGGGCCCTCCGGCAGCTCACGGGACTTCCGGCCGTCGAGATGGAGATCGCGGCGGTGCCCGGAGAGGCTGCCCTTGAGCACGGCGAGCACGATGTCCTCCGACAGCTCGCTGACATCCGCGTCACCGGGGGTGAGGAGATTGTCGAACTGCCCCTGGTCCACCGGCTTGTCCCCGCTGACCAGTGCCTCGGCGACATTGTCCACATCGGCGGGGCCGATCAGCGGCTGGCGTTCGCTGTTCATGTGCTGGACCAGGCGGTTGCAGAACAACTGCACGTAGTACGGATTGCGGGCGGTCAGTTCCACGATGCGCTGGACGGAGTCGCCGCGGTACCGGCTCTCACCCTGCTCCAGGGCGATCGGCTCGGTGATCAGCAGTTCGGCGGACTCCTGGTCCAGATAGGTCACCTGTTCCTGCCGGGCGACCTGGAACTCGTTGGGGAAGGCCTCCAGGAAGCGCTGCATCAGATCGTTGCCGACGACGACGCTGCTGAACAGCTTCTTCTCCAGCATCGCCTTCCACAGCTTCATGAAGTCCCGCGGCAGATCGCCGCGCTGGATGGCGCCGTAGAGGATGGTGAACTCGTCCAGCAGCAGCACCAGCCGCCAGCCCCGGTAGGTTTCGCTGCGCTGCATCCGGCGCTGCATGTCCTGCATATAGTCGTCGAAGTAGATCTCCGGCGCCCCGCTGCCGATGAACTCCGTCAGCACCGGACGGGGCAGCTCCAGACTCGGCAGCCCCTTCTCCTCCAGGTCGTCCAGGCTCCGGAAGAACTCGTTGGCGATCTTGTAGAGCAGGCTGGCATGGGTCAGCTCGCCCATTTTGATCTCGCCCACGCTGAGCCGGGCGGCCAGCACCGGCGGCTGGAGCCGCTCCTTGAGATGGTGCAGGACCGACGATTTGCCGACCCGCTTCTGTCCGTAGATCACCACGCATTTGGCGTCGGTCTGCTCCAGGGAGTCCACCAGGATCTGGAGCAGCGGATCACGTCCGTAGAACATGTCCTTGTCCTCGACCGGCGCGCCCTCGGCATAGGGGTTTTCGATCTTCTTCCAGTCCTGGGAGTCGTTCAGCCGCAGCGGGAGCGTCCGCGCCTCGGTGACGATGCGCCGGTCGGAGCGGACCGTGAACTCCAGGCTGTAGCGGAGCGTCAGGATCTGCTCGGAGATCGCCCGCCCGGTCACCACCAGGGGGAGCGTGCAGGTCTCGGTCTGCTCGTCGCGCAGGCTGTGGGCGACCGGGATCGGTTCGGGGACGGGCTCGTAGTCGTCGGTGTTGTCCAGGACGCGCAGCACCACGTCCACGGCGGGGCTGCGCCGGGGCAGGTTCTTCACCCCGAGCTGGACATGGATGGTGGAGGCGGCGCTGGGGGCGTAGCTGGAGAGGATCTTTGTCACTTCGAGGTCGGTGGGCTCCGCGGCCCGCTGGACGTCCTCGAAGTGCGCGGCGAGGGCCCGGTCCAGTTTGGTCAGCAGCGGGACCAGATACTCCAGGCTGAGCCGGGTGGGCCAGTTCTCGATGGTGCCCTTGAGCTCCCGTACCGCCGTACGGATCTTGGACTCCAGCCGCTCCTGCTCCAGATACGACGGCTGTTCCAGATAGCCGTGGATATCCGCGAGGGTGATCGCCACCTTCTTCAGCCGGTCGATGTCGAGCGGGGTGGTGGGCGCCAGGTCCCGGGCCCGCTCCAGCAGTTGCTGGTCCTCGGCGAGCGCCCCGAGCGGCTCGCTCCGGTTCAGCGGGAGCTGGAGCGACTGGCGCTGGGTGTCCAGCTCCTGGCGGAGCTTGTGCAGGGCCTCCTGCCACAGTTCGGCGTAGACGTCGTGCGCGCTCGACGGCCTGGTCTCGCCCAGATAGGCGCAGAGCTGGGAGAAGAGGACGTCCTTGGTGCGGTCCACCCGGAAGGTGCGGGAGACGATCTCCCGGCGGACCCGGTCGGAGCTGTTGGCCATCAGGCTCAGCAGCCCGAAGGTGAGCGGCCGGTGCAGGCTCTGGTCCTCCAGCACCCAGAGCAGGCACTGGTCGAACGCGGGGCGGGAGGCGGGCTGCGGGAGATCGGGGTCGAGATAGGAGAGGACGTACTGCTTGACCTTGAGCTCGCCCATATCGTCCCACCCGCCGAGCGATACGGCCTCGGCGTAGTAGGTCCGGGTGACGTCGCCGTGGCGGCGCTCGGCCGTGCAGAGGTCGCCCATGGCCGCCCCGAAGCCGCGCAGGGACTTGTGGAAGCGCTCGTCCTCGGACTGGTTGAGGTCGCGCAGGGTACGGGCGGCCGAGAGGTTGTACGCGGCGCGGTCCGCGGACCGCTGTGCCCCGAGCTTGCGGATGAGGTCTTCCAGCTCCTGGACGTCCCGCTCGCTGAGGGTGCCCTCCTGGACCCGGGCGGGGTTCACCCCCGCGTACTCGCAGTGCTCCAGGTGGAGCAGGAGGATGGGGCTGACCGAACCGGACTGCTCGGGCTTCCAGTCGCTCTTGACGAGCAGTTGGTCGATCTTGTCCCAGATCCCGGAGCGCACCGCCTTCTCGACCTCTTCCCAGAGGCTGCGGAACTCCGGGTTGCGGGGGCCGTGGTTCAGCAGGCGCTGGGCCGCGTCCTTGGCCCGCTCGGGGTCCCGGAGCCGGCGGTAGAGCACGATCAGCCGCTTCAGCAGCCCGGTCCGGGTCTGCTTGGAGTGCTCCCGCTTCAGCAGGTCCTCCAGCAGTCCGGCGGCCTCGGCCCACTGCCCCGTGTCGCTCAGGATCGTGATGATCATGTTCTGGTGGGGCAGGGTGTCCTGGACGACGACGCCGGGCTCGCGCAGCAGCTCCAGCGCCTGGACGCTGCGCTTGAAGCGGTGCAGACCCCAGGCGAGGGAGCGCCGGGCCCGCTCGTTGGCCGGGTCCTCGGTGAGGGCCTGGCGGTAGAGCTGTTCGGCCTTGGGCCAGTCCTTCTCCTTGGTGTCCGCGTGCTGGGCGCGGGCGTACGCGGTGCGGTGGCCGCGGGCCTGCTGGGACTGGGAGGTGCGCTTGGAGGCGGGGGCGGCGGGTGCGCGGGCCGCCTTCTCGCGCCGGACGGTCTCGGCGATCTCCAGCAGCTCGGGATGGCCGGCGCTGTCCGCCAGGGCGTTCTCCGCGATCTTCAGCGCGGCGTCGAGGTTGCCCTGGTTGAGCTGGTTGCGGGCGGCCGCCACATGGAGCTGCAACTCCTTGGTGGCGGGGGCCTTCTCCGGTTCGGGGACCGGCTTGCGGACGGGCCGGGGCTCCGGGACCCGGGGGGTGACCGGGGCGGTGAAGGACTGCGGTGTGGTGAAGGACTGGGGCTGCTGGGCCGGGTGGGGCTGCGGTGCGGTACGCGGCTGGGGTGCGGCGGGCGCGGGACCGGTGGGGGCGGGGCCGGGTATCGGTGCTGCCGCGCGCGGCCGGTCCGCCGCTTCCGGATCGAGGGCGGTGAGGACCCGGCGCAGCTCGTCGGCGGTGGGGGCCGGGGCTGCCAGTAACGCCTCCAGCGGTGCGGCGCGCTCGGTGGAGAACCGGGAGAGGAGATAGAGACCGGCGCGGGTGGCGGCCCGCCGCTGCTCGGGGCCCTCGTCGGCGGCTCCGGCGAGCGCCGTCGCGGCGGCGGCCGCGTCGCCTTCCTGGAGCACCAGGGCCAGGAGCAGCCGGAGGAGTACGTCGTCGCTGTGGTCGGCGGGACCGAGCAGCAGCGCTTCGACGAGAACCGGGACCGCCTCCCGGGGGCGCCCGTTGCGGAGGCGCAGTACGGCCAGGTCCCAGGCGTACCGGTGGCCGCAGGGCGCGGCCTCCGCCATCCAGGCCTCGGCCTGGCGCCGGGCGGCATCGGTGTCGACCCGCTCCAGGAGCAGCAGGGCGGCGAGATGGAAGGCCGGGGGATAGTCGCAGACCCCGGCGGCCGCGGCGAGATCGCGGATCGCCCCCGGGGCCCGGGACGGCTCGTTCATCTTCGACGCGTAGTCGAGCCGGCTCTTCGCCCGGTTGAGATGCCCTTCGATCTCCTTGGCCTCGGAGTACCCCAGGGCGAACGAGGGGTCGAGGGCGAAGACCGGCGCGGTGGGCTGCGCCTGGCCGGGGTCCATCGCGAACTCGCCCGCCAGGACGTCCCAGGCGGCCGAGAGCACCACGGGTGCCGGAGGCGGCGGCGGGGGAGGCGGTGGCGGCGGCGCGGGCGGTGCCGCCGCGACGGGGGCGGCGGCCGGGGCCGGGGGGCCCGTGGGCAGCCCGACCTGTTCGATGGCGGCGGCGCCCAGAAGGGTCGGTCCGGTGTCGGTGACGAGCACGAGGCTGTCGGCGCCGACGGCCTCCAGACGTCCCCGAGCGGACCGCCCCCCGGCGAGATAGACCACCACGTCCGTACCCACCGGGTACCACTGTTGGATCATTCCCAAGTCCACCTCTGCACGATAGCCGAGGCCACATCCGGAGGAACCCGGAAAATCACATCTCCCCACGTTCCTGCGGTACTTCACGGGGTATCCGGACCCGCCCGCCGGTTCCTCAGGGGCGGCGGAGCGCCGCTGTGGGGCGTGGTGCGGGGGAGACCGCACAGGTCCGCACAGGTCCGCATGGGTGCGGGTGCGGTGCGGGGGCAGGTCCGCGCGGGCCGGCCGGGGCCGGTACGGATCCGGGAGCACCAGGGGCCCGGACCGGGCGGCCCGGGAGTACGCCGGGGGCGCGTACCGGGACCCCGGGCGCCCGTGGGGTGGTGGGCGCGTACCGCGGCGGGCGTACGGAGCGGACGCCGGCTACCCCCGGGGGAGTGCCCGCGATTCCCCCCGGGGGTCCCCGGGCGGCCGCGGGCGCTCCGCTTAGGGTCTTCACATGAAGATCCGACTTCCCCGGCCCCGCACGCGCGGCCGGTGGCTTGCGGGCGCCACGGCACTCGTCGCCCTCGCGGGCGCGGGCACCTGGGCGGTCGCCGCCGACGATCCGGGACCGGCCGTGCACCGGGAGGACGCGATGCGGCAGATGCCCGGCGCCTCCCTCGACACGTCCTGGTTCACCGCGGGCGACCGCGACCGGCCCCGGCCCGCCGTACTGCTCGGCCACGGCTTCGGCGGCAGCAAGGACGATGTCCGGGAGCAGGCGGAGCGGCTGGCCCGGGACGGCTACGCCGTGCTCACCTGGTCCGCCCGCGGCTTCGGGAAGTCGACCGGAAAGATCGGGCTCAACGACCCCGCCCACGAGGTCGCGGACGTCTCCCGGCTGCTCGACTGGCTGGCCGCCCGCCCCGAGGTCCGCAAGGACGGGAAGGGCGACCCCCGGGTCGGTATCGCCGGTGCCTCCTACGGCGGGGCGATCGCCCTGCTGGCGGCGGGGCACGACCGGCGGGTCGACGCGATCGCGCCCGCGATCACCTACTGGAACCTCGCGGACGCACTCTTCCCCGGCGGAGTCTTCAAGAAGCTCTGGGCCGGGATCTTCTTCTCCACCGGATCCGCGGCGGCACCGGGCGGCACGCCCGTACCGGACGCCGACGCCCCGGGGCGCCCGCCGGGACAGGCGGGTCCCGCCGCGGCGGGCTGCGGCCGGTTCCAGCCCGAGCTGTGCGCCATGTACGAGCGGGTCGCGGTCGCCGGGAAGCCGGATGCCGAGGCCCGGCGGCTGCTGGAGGCCCGCAGCCCGTCGGCCGTCGGCGAGCGGATCGCCGTGCCGACGCTGGTCGTCCAGGGGCAGGCGGACTCCCTCTTCCCGCTCGGCCAGGCCGATGCCATGGCCCAGCGGATCCGCGCCAACGGCGCGCCCGTCGCCGTCGACTGGATCTCCGGCGGCCATGACGGCGGCAACCAGGAGAAGGACCGGATCGAGCAGCGCGTCACCTCCTGGTTCGACCGCCATCTGAAGGACGACAAGGGCGCGGGCACCGGGCCCGCTTTCCGGGTCAGCAGGACCGGGGGACTCGACTCCACCGACGGCGCCGCCCGGCTGCGCGGGGCCACCGCGAAGAGCTACCCGGGACTCGACGGCGGGCCCCGGCGGATCGCCCTCTCCGGCGGGCCGGTGACCTTCGGCAACCCGGCGGGCGGCACCCCGCCCGCCATCTCGGCCGTCCCCGGACTGAGCGGGGGACTGAACGGGCTGTCCTCCCTCGGGGTCGGACTCGGGTTCGACTTCCCCGGCCAGCACGCCCGCTTCGACTCCGCCCCGCTGGACGAGCCGCTCCGGATCACCGGCTCGCCCGTGGTCCGGCTCCGGGTCACCTCTTCCAGCGGCGAGGCCGTCCTCTTCGGCAAGGTGTACGACGTCGGCCCCGACGGCCGCAGCCAGGTCCTCCCCGCCCAGCTCGTCGCTCCTGTCCGGGTCGAGGACGCCCGGGACGGCAAGGAGATCGAACTGACCCTCCCCGCCGTGGACCACCGGGTCGACACGGGACACCGGCTGCGGCTGGTGCTCTCCGCCACCGACCTCGGCCACGCCTCCCCGGCCGCCCCCGCCACCTACACCGTCGCCCTCGCAGGCGCAGGCGCAGGCGCAGGCGCAGGCGCAGGCGCGGCAGCGGACGGCGGCCCGGCGGCAGGGAAAGCCGCGGCCGCGACCACGAAGGCCGGCAAGGGCACAGCTGCGGACACCGGTACCGCCGCGGCCGCAGGCACCGCCACGGGCATGCTGACCGTGCCGACCGCGCCCGGAGTGCGCACCGAAGCGGCGGGACTGCCCTGGTGGACCTGGGGCCTCCCCACCGCGGCCGTGGTGATCGCGGCGGCCCTGCTGCTGACCGCCCGCCGCCGCACCACCGCCCCGGCACCCGACCCCGGGCTCGCCGAAGTCCCCCTGGAGATCACCGGCCTCACCAAGCGGTACGCCGGATCCGCCGACCGCTACGCCGTACGGGAACTCTCCTTCCGGGTCGAGAAGGGACAGGTACTCGGACTGCTCGGCCCCAACGGCGCGGGCAAGACCACCACCCTCCGGATGCTGATGGGCCTCATCCGCCCCGACGAGGGCGAGATCAGGGTCTTCGGCCATGCCATCCGCCCCGGCGCGCCCGTCCTCTCCCGGGTCGGCGCCTTTGTCGAGGGCGCGGGCTTCCTCCCCCATCTGTCGGGCCGGGAGAATCTGGAGCTGTACTGGCGGGCCACCGGACGCCCCGCCGGGGACGCCCATCTGGAAGAGGCCCTGGAGATCGCGGGCCTCGGTGACGCCCTGGCCCGCGCGGTGCGCACCTACTCCCAGGGCATGCGCCAGCGGCTCGCGATCGCCCAGGCCATGCTGGGCCTGCCCGATCTGCTGATCCTCGACGAGCCGGCGAACGGTCTCGACCCGCCGCAGATCCGCGAGATGCGGGAAGTGATGATCCGGTACGCGGCCGGCGGCCGTACGGTGATCGTCTCCAGTCACCTCCTCTCCGAGGTCGAGCAGTCGTGCAGCCATCTGGTCGTCATGGACCGGGGGCGGCTGGTGCAGGCGGGCCCGGTCGCCGAGATCACCGGCGGCAGCGACACCCTGCTCGTCACCACCGAGGCCCCGGTGTCCGAGCCCGTGGTCGAGAAGATCGGCGCCCTGCCGGGCATCGGATCCGCCCGCCGGGTCGACGAAGGACTGCTGGTCCGGCTGGACGGCGCCACCCCGGCCGAGCTGATCGGTGAACTCGTCCGGCTGGATGTGCCGCTGACCGGAGCCGGCCCCCACCGCCGCCTCGAAGACGCCTTCCTCACTCTGATCGGAGGCTCCGCATGAGCGGCCTCGCCCCGTCCCCCGCACCGTCCCCGGAGTCCCCGGCGCCCGCGGCACCCGTCCCGTCCACCGCGGCGGCCCCCGGCTACCGGCCCCGGGGCACCCTGCCCCTGCGGGTCGAAGCCATCCGGCAGCTGAAGCGTCGGCGGACCATGGTGATGGCGGCCGTCCTCGCCGCACTGCCGCTGATCCTGGTGGCCGCCTTCGCCATCGGCGGCAGCCCGGACGGCGACGAGAACGGCCGGATCACGCTGATGGACACCGCCACCGCGTCGAGCGCCAACTTCGCGGCGACCGCTCTCTTCGTCTCCGCCGGTTTTCTGCTGGTGATCCCGGTGGCGCTGTTCCACGGCGACACGGTGGCCTCCGAGGCGGGCTGGTCCTCCCTCCGCTATCTGCTGGCCGCGCCCGTGCCCCGGGCGAGACTGCTGTGGTCCAAGCTGGTCGTGGCGCTCTCCTTCAGCGCGGCGGCGATCGTGCTGCTGCCGGTGATCGCCCTGGCCGTCGGTACCGCCGCCTACGGCTGGGGGCCGCTGAAGCTGCCCACCGGCGGCTCTCTCGCGGCCGCCGAGACGCTGCCCCGGCTGGGGCTCGCCGTACTCTTCATCTGCCTCTCCCAACTGGTCACCGCCGGACTGGCGTTCTGGCTCTCCACCAAGACCGACGCCCCGCTGGGCGCGGTCGGCGGAGCGGTCGGACTGACCATCGTCGGCAATGTGCTGGACGCGGTCACCGCACTCGGCGACTGGCGGGAAGTCCTCCCCGCGCACTGGCAGTTCGCTTGGATCGACGCCCTTCAGCCGCAGCTGGAATGGGGCGGCATGATCAAGGGCACCGCCGTCTCCGTCTCCTACGCCCTGGTGCTGTTCGCCCTCGCCTTCCGGGCCTTCGCCCGCAAGGACATCGTGTCCTGAGGGCCGGGCCGCCCCTCGCTCCGGAACAACCGGTGCCGAGGGTCGGCCCCCTCGGGCGCCCGGGGACCGACCCCCGGGCGCCGGGGGAGGGGACCGCCCGGCCCGCGGCCGTCAGATCCAGCCGCGGCGGGCCGCCTCCACACCAGCTCGGAACCGGCTCGTCGTGCCGAGGGCGGCCATCAGCTCACCCACCCTGCGGCTGTAGGTCCGCCCGGACATATTGAGCCGGGCGGCCGCCGCATCGTCCGTCAGCCCGGCGAGTATCGCCTCCAGCACCGGCCGCAGATGAGGCGGCGGACCGGGCGGCCGGACCCGGCGGGCCGGATCCTCGCCCGTCTCCCACCAGGCCTGATGAGTCCGGACCAGGGCCTGGACGACAATCGGATCCCGGATCAGCAGGACACCGTTGTCGTGGAGGTCGAGGTCGATCGGCACGGCGGCCACCGAGCGGTCGGCGACGATTATCTTGAACGGGACGGACTCGGTGATCCTCGCCTCACCGAGACAGCGCCATGGCTCCCGCAACTGCCGCAGACCGTGCCGAGGAGCGATCCGCCGTACCCGGGTCGAGCGCCCCGCGGGCGCGCATCCGGGCGCACCGCTCCTCAGGAACGACTCGGGAATCCCCTGGCCGAGCGCCGCCGCCGGATCGTCGAAGCTGAGCAGCTCGTGCCGGGCCGAGCCGACCAGGCTCGCCAGCGCGGCTCTGACCCGGGTGACCCCGCGCACCTGCTGCAACTGCTCCGTGTGATCCGCGGACAGCAGGTGCTGCGCCCGCTGCACGGGCAGACCGCCCGCCCCGGGCGGAGCGGACCGCGACATCTCCCACCCGGGCGCGGAGCCCGGAACGACTGCCACCGCCATGGCCCATCATCCCCCCGCCATTTCTTCCACCGTGGAACCGTCCCCTCGGATCCACAGACACTCCATGTACTCACATGGCAGCTCTACGTGACAAGATCTCATGGGAAGTGTGGCGAGTCCTTGCCATTCGGGTGGATTCGACCGTCACGGCGGGAAGGATGGGAGCAACAGGCCGCCGGAGGAACGAACCGACTGCCGGTGAAACGAACCGGCCGCCGGGGAAACGAACATCCGGCCGGAGAAACCGGCTGCCCGCCGCGGGGCCGGACGTCATGATGGCCGGATGGCCACCGCACTCATCGCCCTCGCGATCATCTCCACCGGTCTCTACGCGGGCTTCATGCTCACCTTCCTGACCGGCGTCATGCCCGCACTCGCCCGGCTGACCGACGAACAGTTCCTCGCCGCCATGCGCCGGATCAACGAGGTGGTGCCGCGCCCCCTGTTCCTGCTGACGTTCGCCGGTGTGGTGGTCTTCCCGGCGCTCGCGCTGGCCTTCCCCGAGGAGGGCCGCGGGGCCGCCGCGACCTGGCTGATCGTGGCCGGACTGGTCTGCTCGGTGCTCAATCACCTGGTCACCGTCGCGGGGAACATTCCGCTGAACAACGCGCTGGCCGCGACCGAACGAGGGACCGCGGCGACGCCCGGCGGCACGGCGGGCCCCGGCCGTACACCCGACTGGTCGGGCCGCTCCGACCAGCAGGTGCGTCACTCCTTCGAGGGCCCCTGGAACCGCTTCCACCTCGTCCGGACCCTGTTCACCGTCGCGGCCTTCGCGCTGCTGGTCACCGCCGCGCTGTGGTGACGGTGAACAGGCCCACGTCCTCGCGCCGGCTGGTCACCCCGGTGAAGCCCGCGTCCCGGGCCCAGCGCTCCGCCAGTTCGACGGGGCGGCACTTCATCACCCACAGCGCGCCGTCCCGGTTCGGCAGGACATTGGCGATGAACTCCAGCTGGGGATGGCGGGTCTGGGTGGTGAAGACCAGCACCCCGCCCGGGGCGAGCAGCCCCCGCAGCCGCGCCACGGAAGCGGCGATCGCCGCGTCGTCCAGCAGCAGTTCGTAGAGCCCGGAGACCACGATCACATCCGGCGCGGTGCCTTCGGCGGGCGGCGCGGGGTCCAGGGCGTCGCCGCGGGCGAACGTGATGCCCGTCAGCCCGCGTTCGCGGGCCTGCCGCTCCCCCTGGGCCAGCCCGGCCGGGTCGAGGTCCCGGCATTCGACCCGGACCGCGCCGGGCGGGTGTTCCGCCACCAGGTCCTGGAGATAGCGCCCCGGCCCCGATGCCACATCGAGCACGACCGCCCGACCGCCCCGGTCGGCGATCTCCTTGCGGAGGACGTCCTTCAGCAGTTCCCGGCGGGCCCGGATGGCGCGCCAGCCGATGGCGTTCAGATAGAAGCGGTCGATGACGCGGCCGATGCCGAGACTGCCCCGTGCCCGGTTCACATAGACGTGGTCCAGCATCGACCCGCTGTCGAAACCGTGCCGGTAGCCGATGCGGATGCCCTCGCTCAGCCGTCCGGCGCTGCCCAGCACCAGCCGCATGGCCGCCCATTGCACGTTCTTCAGTCGCTTCGTCATGGGTCCAAGACTCCGGCCGCACGGGTCCGGTGGACATCCGTACGGCTACTCGGGCCGGTGAATGAGTGCTCATTCATCCGCCTGAGTAGGCCGCGCCCGCGACCCGCCGGGATACCCGCCCCGCCCGGTCCGTACGGCGGATCCGGCGCGTGCCGTCCGCCGGGACCCGGGGCACCGCGGATCCCCGGGCGCTCCGCTGAATCCTCGGCCGCTCCGCGCCGTATCTCCCCTCGACCGCGATCACATCCGATCGGCGTATCGGAAGGAAGAGGAGAAAAGGGGGTCAAGAGTGGGCGTGAAATGGCCGGAACATCTGATGGAGGCGCCGGGAGTGGTCGTACAGCGGTTATGGCGAAGGGGGAGGCGGAAGGAGGGGGAGCGGGAACCGGCCTCCTCGTGGCCGAGCCGTGGGCAGGAGTCGGAGCTGCGACCGGAGCTGCGACCGGAGCCGCGACCGGAGTCGAGACCTGAGCCGGAGTCGAGACCGGAGCCAGAGCCAGAGCCGGGGCCGAAGCCGGGACCGAGGTCGCGACCGGAGCCCCGGCGTCCGGTCCCGGATGAGAATGCTCTCCTCTTTCACTCATACGTTCGATCGGGGACCCAGACTCGCCGCATGAGACTGAGGCGAGCGAATCTGGTGATCACCGCGGTGGCGGCGTTCGCGGGGGCCGGACTGATGGCCGGCCGGGTCCTGACCAGCCAGCCCGAACCCCTGGACCTGGGACCCGTGGTGATCGTCGAGAGGTCCGGCGGCTTCACCCCCGGCACCGGAGAGCCCCTGCCGTCGGCCACCTCGCGCCCCCCGTGGAACGGCGGGGGCCGCGACCCCGGCCCGCAGCCTTCCCGCGGCCCGCGCCCGGCGCCCTCCGCCCCGGCGGCGCCTCCCGCCGGTTCCCCCTCGTATCTCGCGCCGTCGTACGCGTCACCGCCGCAGCGGGTCTCCCCGTCGCCGACCGTGCATCCGGGCGGCAGGCCCGTACCGCCGCTGCCGCCGCCGCGCAGCGACGACGGCCCGGACAGCCCGGCACCGACCGCGGGCGAGGGCGACGACGGCGAGGAGGGTGACGGAGAAGACGAGGACGAACGGGAGGACCGGGACGGCCGGGGTGAGAGTGACCGAAGTGGCCATGGTGACGGAAGAGATGGGAGAGACGGAAAAGCCGGGGGAGATGGCGGAGATGGGGGAGCCGGGCCGGACCGGACCGACCGGACCGACCGGACCGACTCCGCCGCGACCGACGACGGCGGAGAGGCCTAGTGCCCCGGCGCCGGACGGCCAGCGCCCGCTCCCGCATCGTCGGCTGGATGATGCTGCTCGTGGGCGCGGCCCTCGCCGCTCCCATCGTCGGCATCACCGTGGTCTGGCAGGCCCAGCTCGACGACCAGGTCGAATCCCGGCTGGAGTGGGAGGCGAACCGGCTGCGGACCTTCGCCCAGACCCGGGTCCAGCCCGACGGCCGCCCCTACACCGACGGTGCCGCGCTGCTCAAGGAGTTCCTCCGGGAGAACATCCCCAACCGCGACGAGACGTTCTTCAGCATCGTCGACGGCCGGGCGGACCTGCGCAGCGCCGCCGAGCCACCGGTCCGGCTCGACCGCGACCCGGCGGCGATCGCGGTCCTGTCGTCGGTGAAGTGGCGCGGCGAGACCGCTGTCGGCTGGCTCGACTCGTCGGTCGGGAAGGTGCGTTACGGAGTCGTCCCGGTGCAGGTCGCCGGGGATCCCCGGGACGTCCGGCTGGTGGTGCTGGAGTTCCGCGACCGGCAGCTCCGCGAGGAACGCCAGGTGGCCAGGATGCTGCTGGCCACCGGCTTCGGCGCGCTGGTCTGCGCCGGGCTGGCGAGCTGGCTGGTGGCCGGCCGGATCCTGGCACCGGTACGCCTGGTGCGCCAGACCGCGGCGAGCATCGGCGAGTCAGATCTGACCCGGCGGCTCGACGTCCGCGGCGACGACGACGTCGCCGCGCTCGCCCACACCTTCAACCATATGCTCGACCGCCTGGAACGGGCCTTCACCACCCAGCGCCGCTTCCTGGACGAGGTCGGACACGAACTGCGCACCCCCATCACCGTCGTCCGGGGACACCTCGAACTCATGGGCGGCGGCTCCGGCGACTGGGCCGTCGAATGGGACGTCACCCGGGCGCTGGTGGTCGACGAACTCGACCGGATGAGCCGGATCGTGGACGATCTGCTGCTCCTCGCCCGGTCCGAGCGGCCGGACTTCCTCACGGTCGGCGAGACCAATCTGACCGATCTGATCGTCGATGTGGTCGCCAAGGCCCGGGCCCTGGGGAACCGGCACTGGCGGGTCGCCGCGGTCGCCGAGGCGACCGTCCTGGTCGACGGCCAGCGGCTCACCCAGGGACTGATCCAGCTCGCCGCCAACGCCGTCCGGCACACCCTCGACGGCGACCTCATCGAGATGGGCTCGGCGGTCCGCGACGGCCGGGTACTGCTCTGGGTCCGCGACACCGGCCCCGGGGTCGGCCCCGTCGACCGGGAGCGGATCTTCGGCAGGTTCGTCCAGGCCGGACGGGTCGCCTCACCCGCCCAGGCCGGTACCGGAATCGGACTGGGACTCGCCATCGTCCGCGAGATCGCCCAGGCGCACGGAGGCACGGCATGGGTGGAGGACGCCGAGACCGGCGGGGCCCGCTTCGTACTGGACCTCCCGGCGCATTTCTCCTGGCAGAAGGGACATCATGCAACGGATACTGATAGCGGAGGACGAGGCCGGAATCGCCTCCTTCGTCGAAAAGGGGCTGCGGAGCAACGGGTTCGTGACCGCAGTGGTCGCTGACGGGCTCTCCGCCTACGAACACGCCCGGGCCGGGGACTGCGATCTGATGATCCTCGACCTCGGGCTGCCGGCGGTCGACGGCCTGACCGTCCTGCGCAAGCTCCGCGAACTGCGCGTCACCCTGCCGGTGGTCATCCTGACCGCCCGGGACAGCGTCTCCGACGTCGTCGCCGGACTCGAAGGCGGCGCGGACGACTACCTCTCCAAACCCTTCGCCTTCGAGGAACTGCTGGCCAGGGTGAAGCTGAGACTGCGCGGCGAGGGCGGGCCCGAGGCGTCCGTGCTGCGCGTCGGCGACCTCGTCCTGGACCTCCGGACCCGCCGGGTGCATGTGGAGGGCCGGGTGGCGGAGCTGTCGGCACGGGAGTTCGCGCTGGCCGAGGTCTTTCTGCGCAACCCCGACCAGGTGCTGACGCGGGAGCAGTTGCTGAGCCGGGTCTGGGGTTTCGACTACGACCCCGGTTCCAACATCGTCGATGTGTACGTCCGGTATCTGCGGCGCAAACTCGGCCCCGACCGGGTGGAGACCATCCGCGGGGTCGGCTACCGGCTCCGCGCCTGACACCGGGCCCGGCACCCGGCCGGCCGGAGGGGTGTCCCACCGGGCAGGGGCGCACGGGGGTGCGCGGGACCTCGCCGCGCGCCGCCGCGCCCCCGTACGCCCGCGCCCGTATACCGTCGCCCTCGTAAGCCTGTGCCCCCGTACGTCCCGAGCCGCACAGCGCCCCCGGAGCGCGCGCCCCGGCCCCCGCACCCCCGGCCCCGTCTCCCATGCCTCGGAGGTGTCCGCACCTCCTCCGGACATCGTTGTCAGAGGCTCATGCGAGCGGTGAGAACTCTCTCACGGTGATCTCACGGATGGTTCATGGCGTGGGCCCATGCTTCACGGCCAAGACATTCACCCCGGATGTCTCAGCCGTCCCGGCCGCCCCGGAAGGTCTGTGCCAGGCAGATGCCGTACCCACCCCCGCAGCTGCCGGCGGGACCGGTGGGCGGCCGGGTCCCCCCACAAGGAGCGTGACATGAAGCGCCTGCTCACCAACGCCCGGAACTTCCGCCACCGCGTCGCCCCCGAGAGCGAGACCTTCCGCAGGTTCGCCGCCGGCCAGACGCCCGGGACGCTCTTCATCAGCTGCTCCGACTCCCGGGTCATCCCCGCCCTGATCACGGGGGCCGTCCCCGGCGAGGTCTTCGAACTGCGCAACGCGGGCAACATCATTCCGCCGTACGAGGCCAAGCGGGAGTGCGCCGAGGCGGCCACCATCGAGTACGCCGTCGAGGTCCTCAAGGTCCACGACATCGTGGTCTGCGGCCACTCCCACTGCGGGGCCGTCGGCGCCCTCGCCAACGACCAGGACCTGACCGAACTCCCCAGCGTCTCGCAGTGGGTGGCCTTCGCCCGGCCCGCCCTCGCCCCCATCCTCGGCACCCCGCCGGACGACGCCACCCTGGCCCGCTACGTACAGCGCCATGTAACGGCCCAGCTGGAGACCCTCCGCGGCTATCCCGCCGTACGGGCCGCGCTGGACGCCGGCCGGCTGACGCTGCACGGCTGGTACTACCGCGTCGACACCGCCGAGGTCCTCGAACTCGACGAGGCCCAGGGAGTGTTCCACCGCAACTGACCCCCCGCACCCCGGGACGAGCCCACCCGGACCCCCACCCTCCACTCGTATCGGACCGCCGGGCGCGACCCCGCCGGAATCCCCCCACCGGCGCGGTACCGGCCCCGATACGGCGAAAGGAACCCTGTGTCCACTGATCGAATACGTCCCGGAGCGGGACGGCACGCGCGAAGGAGCGGCGGCCGCCCCTCGGCGGGTTCCCCGGCGGGGGCCGCCGGTTCCGGCGCCCTCGGCGCCGACCTGATGGCCTCGGTGGTCGTCTTCCTGGTCGCCCTGCCGCTGTGCATCGGGGTCGCCGCCGCCTCCGGCGTCCCCGTCGCCCTGGGCATCATCACCGGCATCATCGGCGGACTGGTCGTCGGCTTCCTGCCCGGCAGCAGCCTCCAGGTCAGCGGACCGGCCGCCGGACTCGCCGTGCTCTGCCTGGAGTTCGTCACCGAGCACGGGGTGGGCCTGCTGGGACCGGTCGTCCTGGTCAGCGGCATCCTCCAGATGATCCTGGGCTTCCTGAAGATGGGCCGGGTCTTCCAGTCCATCTCCCTCTCCGTGGTGCAGGGCATGCTCGCCGGGATCGGGGTGCCCCTGATCCTCAGCCAGACGTACGCACTGGTGGACTCCAAGCAGCACGGTACGGCCCCGAAGAACGTGATGGGCCTGCCGGAGCTGGCCCGGGAGGTCCTGGGCGACGCGCAGAAGGGCGCCGCGCTGCTGCTGGGCGTGCTGGCCGTACTGATCTGCTTCCTCTGGTACAAGGTGCCCAAGCCGCTCGGCAAGGTGCCCGCGCCGCTGGTCGCGGTGATGCTGGGCTGCGTGGTCGCCGCCATGCCCGGCTTCGACGTCAAGAAGGTCGCCTTCGGCAATATGCTCGACGCGGTCAACATCCCCGGCTTCGGCGATATCTCGGGACTCGCCGATCCCAAGGTGCTGATGATGGTCGTGACCTTCACGGTCATCGCCTCGGCCGAGAGCCTGTTCAGCGCCGCCGCCGTCGACCGGATGCACACCGGACCGCGCACCCACTACAACAAGGAGCTGTTCGCCCAGGGCGTGGGGAACACGGTCTCCGGAGCCCTGGGCGCGATGCCGCTCACCGCGGTCATCGTCCGCAGCGCGGCCAATGTGAACGCGGGCGCCAGGACCAAGGTCTCCCGGATCCTGCACGGCGTCTGGCTGCTCGGCTTCGGCCTGCTGCTGCCGGGGCTGCTCGGACTGATCCCCGTTTCCGTCCTCGCGGGCGTACTGCTCCACGCGGGCTGGAAGCTCTTCAACCCGCCGTCCTTCCTGAAGATGTGGAAGAAGGACCGCGGCGAGGGCCTCGTCATGTTCGTCACCACGGGCGCGATCGTGGCGACCGACCTGCTCGACGGCGTGCTCGGCGGACTGGCGGTCGCGGTGGTCCTCACCGCGCTGCGGATGTCGCATATGACCATCCGTACGGCGAAGGAGGGCGACACCGCCACCCTGGAACTGAAGGGCAACGCCACCTTCCTGCGGCTGCCCAAGCTGATCGACGCGCTGGAGTCGGTCGGCGGGAGCACCGGCCGGGTCGTCATCGACGGACGGGGCATCTCCCATCTGGACATGGCCTGCCAGGCCCAGTTGGAGGAGTGGGCCGACCAGCGGCGCAAGTCCGGTGGCGGCGAGGTCGAACTCCTGCTGCCGGGCGCCGGCGCCCCGAAGGACGTGCCGGAGACCGCGGCCGCCGGAACCGGCGACGAGCAGACCGGAACCCGGGAACAGGAACAGGAACCGGTCCGCGAGAAGGTCCCGGCGGGCGCGGGCTGGAGCATGAGCGCAGGCGCAGGCGCAGGCGCAGGCGCAGGCGCAGGCACAGGTACGGGCACGGGTACAGGAGAGGGAGCGGGAGCGACCGGCCCCGGCCCCGACCCCGGGCGGCGCTCCGGCCCCGCGCCCGAGCCGCCCCGCCACCCCCAGCCGGACACCTACCGTCCGTACGCCCCCGCGCCGCAGCCGGGCTTCTCCTTCCAGCACGCCATGGGCCAGGGGTACGCCCACGGTCCCGTCGCCCACGGGACGCCGTACGCCCGCCAGCACCAGCACACCCAGCAGCACCAGCAGCCGTACCCGTACGGCCACCAGCACCCGTATCCGTACGGGCGCTCCGCCGGCCACGGCCCGCAGTCCCAGGTTCATCTGCCGCACCCGGCGCACCACCCCCACCAGGGCCACCAGCCGCACCAGCCCCCGCCGGGTCCCTACGAGTACGGCCCCGAGGGCCCCTACGGCGAGCCCGGATACCCGCCGCCCCCGCCCGAGGGCTACGCGCCTCCGGAGTCCTACGGGCCGCCCGCCGACGGGAGCCCCGGCTACTGGGGCCCCGAGGACGACTGGGCCGTCCGGGCCTACGGCGAAGGGACCCGGCGATGAAACGGCCCCTGAAGGCGGCCCTGGCCGACGCGCTCCATCTGCGCGAACGCAAGGAGTCCCGCGAAGCCCACCACCACCGGTACCAGCAGCCCGGCACGGGCCGGGGGACCGGCAGCCGTCCCGCCCGCTGCGGGATGGACCCCTGCGGACTCGACCCGCTGCGTGCGGAGTACGGCACCGGGCGGGCGGACCGGCGGCGGATCGACTACCGCACACCGCGGCCGGGCGACCCGTGCCCCGGCACCCCGGGTGCCCCCGGCACCTCCGGCACCTCCGGCACCTCCGGCTCCGGGCCCGCCGCCTCCGACGGCCCCGGCGAGGACACGCTCTTCCTCTTCCTGAAGTCCCTGCACCAGTTCCTTACGGCACCCCAGGACGCGGCGACCGCCGGAACCCCTCCGGCGGGACCCGCGCCGGGCCCCACGGCGGCCGTCGAGCGCGCCGAGGACGCCGACCACCGCGGGACGCTCCCGCGGCGGACGCCCGGACCGGCCGGCGGCCCCCCTTAGGCGGCCGGTGAGAAAGCCCCCGTACGTCGTCCACGGCGCTCACCATCCCCAGGGTCCGTGGGCGGCCCATCAGGGCCCTGAGCGGTAACGCGCTTCCCCCACTGGGCCCGCTGGAGAGCCCCTTCCGCTGTTCCCCGTGCAGCGAAGGGGCTCTCTGCCGTCCGCCGCCGCGACCAGGGTCTTCAAGCGAGGCCCTACCGGCGCTGCTTCTCCCGCTGCCCCTTCGTGGACCGGGTGAGATAGAGCACGAGACCCGTCAGCACCATGACCACCGCCGCGACGACGTCCACCACGTTCCGTACGGTGCCCGTCAGCACGAAGTCGTTGACGAACCCGGCGGCCAGCGAGGCGGAGAGCAGGAACCAGAGCGCGGGCTTCATCGGGATCAGGGGCCTTCCGTTCGGCTGTCGGTGCGTGGTGCGTGGTGCGTGGTGCGTGGTGCACGTGCTGTCTATGGGGCGGCCGGGACGGATGGTGTCCGGACGCCATGGGCACCACGATGCCCTCCCGCCCCCGTCCCGCGCGAACGGGCCCGCCCCCGTCTCCGTGGTGGAGCCCGCACCACCCCGGCCCGCCGGGCCCGCGGCCCCGTCCCCCGCGTCGTTTACGCTGGTCGGCGTGGAGGAGACGGTGGGCCGGGCGTTCCGGGCGACGATTCGGCTGAGCCGTACCCTCGGGATGGCGTACGCCACCATCTTCTACGGCGTCCTCCTCTTCTTCACCGCGGTGGCGACCGCCCTGGTGGTGGGCGCGGGCGCGCTGCCCGAGACGGTGCTCTTCCAGCGCCGGGTCGCGGGCTACAAGCGGAAGCTGATCGAGAAGTCGACCGGGGTGCCGGTCGGGGAGGCGTACCTCCCGGTCACCGGCTCCCTCCGGACCCGGCTGCGGACCGTCGTCAAGGATCCGACCACCTACCGCGATCTGCGCTGGCTGCTGGTCCATGCCGTCTTCGGCTGGGCCCTGATCTTCGTACTGATCTTCGTCTGGTACTTCGGGCTGATGATCGACGGTTTCTGGAGCGGCACCCTGGGCCGCCGGGCCCGGGTCCTGCCGCTCCTCGAACGCCTCGCGGACCTCGACGACAGCTGGTCCCGCGCCCTGCTCGAACCGTCTCCCGAGGCCCATCGCAACGCCCGGCTCGCGCAGCGCGTGGTCCAGCTGACCGAGACCCGCGCCGGGGCCGTCGCCGCGCACGGCGCCGAGCTGCGCCGGATCGAACGCGATCTGCACGACGGCGCGCAGGCCCGGCTGGTCGCGCTCTCGATGCGGGTCGGCATGGCCCGCCGGGCGTACGACAGCAATCCGGAGCTGGCCCGCAAGCTCCTCGACGACGCCCAGGACCAGGCCGAGGAGGCGCTGGCGGAGCTGCGGCACGTGGTCCGCGGCATCCATCCGCCGATCCTGACCGACCGGGGGCTGGTGGGCGCGGTGCACGCGCTCGCCTCCGGCAGCGGACTCGTGGTGACCGTGGACGTCGACGGTCTGGACGCGCACGGCGCCGGGGCCCGGGCGCCCGCCGCCGTCGAGGCCGCCGCATATTTCGTCGTCGCCGAGGCGCTGACCAACGCGGCCAAGCACAGCGGTTCGGCGACGGCCGCTGTCCGGCTCGCGCGGGTGCCGCGCGGGCTGGCCGTCTCCGTACGCGACGAGGGCCGCGGCGGCGCCGACGAGGCGGGCGGCAGCGGGCTGGCCGGGATCCGCCGCCGGGTGGCCGCGCTGGACGGCACCGTGGAAGTGACCAGCCCCGCCGGGGGCCCGACCGTGATCGAAGTGGAGCTGCCGTGCGTGTGGTGATCGCCGAGGACAACGCGCTGTTGCGGGAGGGGCTGGTGCTGCTGCTGACATCGGCGGGGCACGAGATCGCCGCCGTCGCGTCGACCGGTCCGGAGGTGCTGCCCGCACTCGTCGGCCACCGCCCCGATGTGGCCGTTCTCGATGTCCGGATGCCGCCGGGCTTCCGTGACGAGGGGCTGCGGGCCGCGCTCGAAGCGCGCCGCGAGATCCCCGGTCTGCCGGTGCTGGTGCTGTCGCAGTACGTGGAGGAGACCTACGCCGCCGAGCTGCTCGGCGACGGCGCGGCGGGCGTCGGCTATCTGCTGAAGGACCGGATCGGCCGGGTCGACGAGTTCCTCGACGCGCTGGAGCGGGTCGCGGCCGGGGGGATGGCGCTCGACCCGGAGGTCGTGTCGGAGCTGATGAACCGCCGCCGGGACGACCCCCTCGACTCGCTGACGCCGCGAGAGCGCGAGGTGCTCCAGCTGATGGCGGAGGGCCGGGACAACACGACCATCGCCTCGCTGCTGACCGTCACCGAGCGTTCGGTGAGCAAGCACATCGGCAATGTGTTCCTGAAGCTGGGGCTGCCGCCGCAGAGCGACAGCGGCCACCGGCGGGTGCTGGCGGTGCTGGCGTATCTGAACTCCCCGTCGGCCGCCCGGTCCTGACCGGGCCCCTCCGGGGTGGGGCGGCGGACATCCGGCGAACCGGCGCCCGCGGTGGGGACGGGAGTACGACGAAGAGGGGCGGGGCCGCGGTATGCGGCCCCGCCCCTCTTGTTCTCCCGGGCCGGCGGGGGTGGACGTGCGTCCGGCCCGGGACCGTCGCCCCGCCCGCAGACGGATGGGCGGGGCGACGGAGTCGGTTGTCGTGCTTTACGGGGTCCGGTTCCGGTTACCCGGGTCTTCGGGCCCCTGGGCCCTTGAGCCCCCGGGCCCGGCGCCGTACGGAACCGGGTCCCCGGCCCGGCCCGGGCCCGCCCCGCGCCGTACGGCTCAGTCCCGTACGCCCGCCGCTCCCACCGGCTCCGCCCGCAGCGCCGCCCGGGTCGGGAGGCTGGTGGAGAGCCAGCCCAGCAGGGCCACGGATCCGGCCACCGCCGCCCAGACCACCGGCTCCACATGCGGTACCGGCCGGCCCGTCAGGGCGAGTGCGCTGCCGACCATCGGGGGCAGGGCGATCAGGGTGCCCAGCGCCAGCGCCGTCAGGACGACCACCCAGGACTCCATGAACATCATCCGCCGGGTCTGCCGGACCGTGGTGCCGATCAGCCGGAGCATCGCGAACTCCCTGCCGCGGGCCGTCACGGTCATGACCAGCGTGTTGACCACCGCGATCAGGACGTACAGCAGCAGTACGCCGTTGGCGATGAGGCTCGTCCAGGACTGCCCTGAGTCCCCGCCCTGCTGCGCGGCGGCGAAGGAGTCCGCGGTCTCCACCGTCAGCGCCGGGGTCCGCCCGGCCAGTTCGCCGAGGGCCTGGTCAGCCGCCGCAGCATCCTCCGCCCGCTCTCCGGCGGTGACCAGCAGGGCGCTGTTCAGCCCGTTGGTGGTGTGCCCGGTCAGCATCCGGTGGGGGAGGGTGACATCGCCGAAGCCGAGGCCGTTCCCGTAGACCGCGACCACCTTCAGCTTCTTCCGTACGCCGTCGCCGAGATGGAGGTCGGCGGTGTCGCCGACATCGAGTCCGGCGGTGCCCGCGGCCATCCGGCTCAGGGCGACCGTGTCCCCGGAGAGGCCGGTCAGACCGCCCTCCCGGACATCGAGGTCCAGCGCCCCCCGGAGCCCGGCCGGGTCGACGCCCTGCGCGCCGAAGGGCTCGGACCGGGCGATCTCGCCCTCCCGGAAGTTCAGCAGCACCTGGGAGCGGGCCACCGGGGTCGCGGCGGCCACGCCGGGCAGGGCGCGGACGGTCTCCGTCAGCTCGGGCGACAGCCCGGTGCCGGTACGGTCCGCGGTGAGGACGAAGTCCGCCACGACGCCCTCCGCGGCCTGCCGCTTCGCCTCCTCCTGGGTGGTGGTCAGCAGGGAGATCTGGAGCAGCGCCATCGCCGCGCCGAGCGCCAGCGGCACCACGGCGCCGCTCAGCCGCCGGGAGTTGGCGGCGCTGTTTGCCGCGGCGAGATAGCCGCTGACCCGGGACCGCGACAGCAGCGGGCCGAGCAGCCGGGCCACGGCCTGCACCAGCACCGGCCCGATCAGCGCCCCGCCGATCATCAGCACCAGCAGCGAACCGCCCGCCCCGGCGACCGCGGCCTGTCCGGGTATCACCAGCGGCAGTACGACGGCCATGACCAGGCCCAGCCCGATCAGCACCAGACCTGACAGCAGCCGCTTGCGGCCCAGGCCGGGCCGCTCGGTCAGCGATTCGCCCAGCGCCTCCACCGGCTTGATGCGGGCGATCCGCCGGGCGGCGAGATATCCCGCGAGCCGGCCGCCGAGGACGCACAGCAGTACGGAGGCGGCCGCGGGCAGCGGGTTGACCGCCATCGCGAAGTCCCCGGGCAGTACGCCGATCGCGGCGAACGCGGCCCGCAGCCAGTCGGCCACCAGGAAGCCCAGGGCGGCCCCGAGCACCGAGCCCACCACCGACACCAGCAGGGTCTCGGCGCCGATCAGCTTGTGGACCTGGCGCGGGGTGGCCGCGATGGCCCGCAGCATCGCCAGCTCCCGGCGGCGCTGCTGGACGCCCAGGCCCAGGGTGGAGGAGACCACGAAGACGACGACGGCCAGCGCCGTACCGCCGAAGGCCGCGGAGAGCCCGATCAGAAAGCCGCGGGACTGGCCGACGTCGAGGAATTCGACATCGCCGATGTCGCGGCCGGTGTGCACATCGGTGCCGGGCACGGCCTGCGCGATCCGGTCCGCGAGCGCGCCCGCGTCCGTACCGGGCGCGGCGAGCACTCCGACGGCGGTCAGCCGGTCCGGGCGCGGCGCGAGCTCCCGGGCCCGCTCGTCGGTGAAGAAGACGGACACCTGCCGGCCGACGGAGTCGACGATGCCGGTGATCTCGTACGACGCCGGGGTCGTGCCCACGGCGAGCCGGATACCGTCCCCGATCCGCAGTCCCGCGGCCCGGGCCAGCTCCGTGTCGACGACGGCCTCGCGGCCGCCGCCCGGAGCCTCGCCCGCGGTCAGCCGGAAGGGCGCGAGGACCGCGGACGACCAGCCGTGGCCGTACAGCGGAGCGTCGAGTTCCAGCGGGCGGCCGTCCTTCCCGGCGGCGCTCAGCGCGATCGTGCGCTCCCCGACCGCGCTCCGTACGCCCGGTACTGCGGCGATACGTTCCACGAGCTTCTCGGGCACTCCGGCCCGCTCCGGATAGACCGGGTCGAAGTCCTCGGGGACGTCCTTGGACTGCTCGCCGCCGACCACGACGGCCGCCCCGGCGTAACGCTGCGGCTCGATGCCCGACGAGACGCCGGACACCAGCATGATGCCGCAGGCGGTGACGACGGCCGAGCCGAAGAAGAGGGCGATGAAGGCGGCGACGAAGCCGCCCTTGCGGTGCTTGATGGTGCTCCAGGCGATACCGAACACGGCGCTTCTCACCGGTCCCCGAGGTGGGTCATCCGGTCGGCGACCGCTTCGGCGGTCGGCCGGTGGAGCGCGCCCGCGGGCCTGCCGTCGGCGAGGAAGACCACCGAGTCGGCGTAGGAGGCGGCGACGGGGTCGTGGGTGACCATCAGGACCGTCTGGCCCGTCTCGTCGACGATTTGCCGGAAGAGCTTCAGCACCTCCTTGCCGGTACGGGAGTCGAGGGCGCCGGTCGGCTCGTCGGCGAGGACCGCGTCGGGGCGGGTGACCAGGGCGCGGGCGATCGCCACCCGCTGCTGCTGGCCGCCGGAGAGCTGGGCGGGGCGGCGGTCCGCGTAACGGTCCATGCCGACGCGCCGCAGCACCTCGTCCAGCCATGCCTCGTCGACCCGGGTGCCCGCGAGGCGGGGGACCAGGGTGACGTTCTGCCGGACCGTGAGGGCCGCCATCAGGTTGTACGCCTGGAAGACGTAGCCGATGCGCTCGCGGCGGACCGTGGTGAGCGCGGCCTCCTTCAGCCCGGAGATCTCGGTGTCGCCGAGGAGCACCCGGCCGGAGGTGGGGCGGTCGAGCCCGGCGAGGCAGTGGAGGAAGGTGCTCTTGCCGGAGCCGGAGGGGCCCATCACGGCGGTGAAGGTGCCGCGGGGGATGGCGATGGAGACGTTGTCGAGGGCGGTGACCGCGTTGGGGCCGGTGCCGTAGGTCTTGGTGACCGACTCCAGGCTGAGCGCGGCGGGCGCGGCGGGCGCGGCGGGCGCGGCCGCGTGGCCGGGGCCGTATCCGGTGTCCGGGCCGCCACCGAAGTCCGTACCGGAGGTGAAGCCCGTGCCGTCACCGAAGTCCGCGCCGGATACGAAACCGGTGCCGGTGCCGGTGTGCGTACCCGGCGGGTACGCGGCCGTTTCCGCCGCCGGGTGCGCGCCCTGCGCGGGATGCCAAGCCGATGTCATCTGTCCTGCCCTCTCGTGTCCGTCTGCAGAAGCAAGTCAACCGGCGGAGGGCAGGCCGTCACGAGCGGTCCTGCTGGTGTCTTCATGGTGGAGCGGGCTCCACCATGGACCGCCCGGAAGACTCCCGGAACGGCTGTGACCTGCATAAACGGCAGGGGGTGCGGAGGAGTGCAAGGGGGGTGTCACCCGGCCCTTGACCTCAAGCAATGTTGAGGTAGCACGCTGTATCCCGAGGCGGTCACCAAGGCCGGCCGCACCCGTGAAGGAGCACATCATGAAGCCCCAGGTCGCCGGAGTCACCGTCCCCCAGGACGAGGTGGACGCCATCGTCGCGCTGGTCGCCCGCGTCGAGTACGCCCAGCAGAACGCGCTCCCGGACGTCTTCCTGGAGCCGTTCCGCCCGGACGCCTTCTGGACCACCGCGCACGGCAAACGCCTCACCGGGGCGGACACGATCGGCGACTTCACCCGTCAGGTGCTGCCCGCCACCGCCGACCACCAGGTCACCGCCTCGTACGCGGCCGAGCACATCCTCTTCATCCGTCCCGACATCGCCGCCGTGAAGATCCGCCAGCGGCCGGTCACCCGGGACGGGGAGGCGCTGGACGAGGTGTTCCGGGGCCATGCGGACCCGTCGGCCCTGGTTGCCGAGCGACCCGACGCGGTACCGGGCACCCCGCTCTACATCCTGGCCAAGGACGACGGGGAGTGGCGGATCGCGGCCGCGCAGAACACCAAGGTCATCGACCCGGAGACGCTGGCGGCCCTGTCCTGAACCGCGGGCCGCACCAATGGCCGGACGGTGGGCGGGGGCTCAGCGGCAGCAGCCGCCGTCGCCGCCCTCTTCCCGGGCGGCCCTTCCCGTTCCCTCCGCTCCCTCTGCTCCCTCCGCTCCGCCCGCTCCCTCCGCTCCTCCCGTCCGGCAGAAGCAGGACGCCTCGACCGGTACGTCGGCCAGGGCGGCGGCCGTCGTCAGCTGTTGCGCGATGATCCGAGCCTCCTCCGTGCGCCCGAGCCGTACCAAGCATTCGTGGAAGCCGTGCAGGGCCCAGACATTGCCGGGGTGCCGGCAGGCCCGCGGGAGGGTGTCGTCGAGCCCGAGGTCCGCGCGGTAGACGGCCTCCGCCTCGGCGACGCGTCCCTGCTCCAGCAGCAGTGCGCCCAGGGCGTGCCGCGGCGGCTGCATCCAGCCCCAGGGCTCGTCGTACGGCAGGTTGTCGCTCAGCTCGACCGACCGCCCGAGGGCGGCGAACGCGGCGTCGAAGTCGCCCCGGCGGTACTCCAGTTCGCCGTCGAGCATGGCGGCGGCCACGGCGAGGATGTCGGCGCAGGTGTTGTTGAACAGCATCCGCGTCTCCTGGACCCGGCCCACCGCCGCGCGGAACAGCTCCCGCTCCGCCTCGGCCTCGTCCACCCGGCCCGTCGCGGACAGCGCCACACCGCGGGCGTAGTGCACCATCGCCGTGGTGGTGCTGTACAGCTCCCGGTCTTCGGGGAGGGGCAGGGCGAGGGCGTCCGGCCAGCGGCCGAACCGGATCAGCACATGGACCCGCATCGCCGTGAAGGCTTCCAGCCAGTCGGCCATCGGGGGGCTCTGCACCCGCAGCAGCTCCTCCGGAACGGCCGCCTCCAACTGCTCGACGGCTTCCAGCGCCACCTCGGACTGCCCGAGGAACATCGCTCCGTAGATCTTGAAGTGGATGTTGTGGCACCGGTAGAGGGTGTAGAAGTTCATCGCCCCCGACCGGTCGAGGACCTTCGCGTCGACGGCGATGGCGGCGTCGTTGTCCCGTACGACCCGCCGGTAGTCCCCGCACAGCACCTCCAGATGCGAGGGCATATGCGCGAGGTGCCCGCTGTCGGGCACCAGCCCGCGCAGCCGGTCGGCGACGGTCAGCGCGCGCTCCGGGTACGGGGACATCTCCATCAGGTGGATGTAGAGGTGCACCACCCCGGGGTGGTCCCGTCCGCCGGGCGCGGCGAGCGCCCGCTCCAGCACCTCCCTCGCCTCGACCGTCCGCGAGCCCGCGGCGGGCTCGCCGGTCCGCTGGTCCCACAACTGCCAGGGTGTGAGGTTCATCAGCGCGTCGGCACAGAGGGCGGCGACGTCGAGGTCGCCGGGGTCCGTCGCGTAGACGGTGCGCATGCTGTCCGCGTACGGCGCGTTCCAGACCGAACAGTCCTCGACCGGTACGGCCTGCGGATAGCGGGCGCGCAGCGCCCCGATCAGCGCCCGCTCGACGGCCGTGCCACCGGCGGCCTTCTCCTGCGCGCGCTCGACCGCGGCATGGGTCCGCTCGACGGTACGGGCGAGGTCCCGCGCGTCGAAGAACTCCCACGGCTTGTTGTAGTTGGGGCCGAGCGCGTACGCGATGCCCCAGTAGGCCATGGCGCAGTCGGGGTCGGCCTCGGCGGCCTTCTCGAAGCAGCGGACGGCCTCCTCGTGGTGGAAGGCGTACGTCCAGACCAGTCCGCGGTCGAACCAGAGCCGGGCGGCCGGGGAGGACGTGGTGATCCGCCGGGAGTGCGTGCCGAGGTCGTAGTAGTCGTCGTCGGACGGTGCCTCGTCCCGGACCCGATCAGCCATGTGCACCTTCCCGAGCGCTGCCTCGTACGGATGCCGTGCGGGCAACCACGGTAGTCGGGATCGTGCGCGCACGGCGGAGGACGGGCCCGGCGCGCTGCGGTGGCCGGTGTCCGGTGCCCGGTGTCCGGTGGAGAGAAGGCGCTACCGCACTCCGCGCGCGGAGAGTATCTGCGGGTCGTAGGCGTCGCTCGACAGTACGGTGGCGGGCTCGCTGCGGTCGGCGGGCAGCGCGACCAGGGCGTTGACGTTGCTGCGCTGGTCGACCCGGCGGTACGACCGGTCGCCGTCCAGCAGGACGTCCGTGTCGGAGCCCGGGGAGAAGGCGACGGGGCCGCCGTCCGGGGCCGACGACACCCGGTGGTCGCGGGTGAGGGTGCACATCACCAGGGCGCCGCCGGATTCGAGGCGGAACACCGGCAGTGTGTTGGCGGCGGCCCGGTAGGTGTAGTCGCGGCGCAGTCCGTCGCCGGAGAGGCCCACGGCGTACGTCCGCAGTCCGGTGGTGAACGGTCCCGCGGTGAACTGCCGGTCGGCGGCGACGACGGCGTCCGCCGGTTCGCCGGGGACGGTGAGGTCCAGGGCGGTCGCGAGGGTGCCGCAGACCTGGCGGTCGTCCGCCGCCGAGCCCGACATCCGGATGGCGCCCGCGGCGGCGCGGTCCAGCGGCGGCAGCAGCGCCGTCCCGGCCCGGACCGCGTCCTGCGGGTACCGGGGCTCCGGCGTGGGGGCGGCGAACCGGGGATACCGGACCGACGGGGGCATCGGCGGCAGCGGGTCGGGTCCGGTCAGGGTCTGTCCGCCGACGGTCGCCAGCCAGGGGCTGCCCGGCCGTTCCTGGACGAAGTAGTGGACCTCGGACGTCCGGTCCGTCTCCCGGCCCTCCGGCTTGCTGTACGAGGCGAACCAGCGGGGGTACGTCTGTCCGGCGCGGCCGTCGGGTATCAGAAACGTCGGCTTCCGGTAGCCCGCGAGCGGCAGCGAGGTCCCCGCCTTCCGGGCGATCGCGTACCGCGCGAGCGATTCGTCGAGCAGGGGGCCCGTCTCCACCATCCGGATCGACGCGTCGTCGAGCGCCGCGTCGGCGGACGCCTTGGTGTCCGCGTACGCCTGGAAGACCCGCTGGGCCTCCTTCGACCTCAGCACCATCGGATGGTGGGGCGCCGCCGGTGCGGTGCTCCGGGGGGCCGGGGAGCCGGACGACGGCGAACCGGAGGGCTTGGGGCCGCCGGTAACGAGAGACGAGGAACAGCCCGTAGCCAGTGCCGTCAGCAGTACGAGACCGGCTGTCCCGAGCCGGGCGAGGGGGCGTGTCACAGCGTCGTGCCTTCCGGGTCGTGTGGTGCGCCCCTTCAGCGTAGGCGAGGCGGCCGAGGGCTCCGGACCCGGCGGGCCCGGGGCGGGCCCGGGCCCGCCCCGCGCGAGCCGCCGTACCGGGGATCCGGTGGGCACCCACCGTGCCGCTCATGTCCCCGTGCCGCTCATGTCCCCGCGCCGCAGTCCGGCCCGCACCTGGGAGCCGCGCCTGCGCCGCCGGCCGCCGCATCCGCTGTACGCGCCGCCGCGCTGCCCGCGTTTCGCCCTCACCCCCGCCCCGCGCGCCGGAGTGCGCCCCGCCCGGCCGGGCCCCGCCGTCCTCCCTTCGGGGTGCCCGGGGCCCGGCCCCGGCGCGCTCCGGCCCCCGGGCCCCGCCGCGGCCCTAGCCTGGCCTGCCGGTGACCGGCGACGGCCCGCCGCCCCCGGGGGCGGCGGGAGAGGGTGAGGGCGAGTGATGCAGGTGATCGAATTCGGGGAGTTCGGCGGCCCCGAGGTGCTGAAGCCCGCGGAACGCGAGCTGCCCGAGCCCGGTCCCGGGCAGGTCCGGATCCGGGTGGTCGCGGCCGCGGTCAACCCCATCGACTACAAGATCCGCAGCGGCGCGTTCCGGAACGCCTTCACGACCCCGCTGCCGTCCGTCCCCGGCTTCGAAGCCGCGGGCGTCGTGGACGCGGCCGGCCCAGGGGTCCGCAGCCTCACCCCCGGGGACGAGGTCTTCGGCTTCACCGACAGCGGCGCCTACGCCGAGTACGCCCTCGCCTCCGTCGTCGTACCGAAACCGCCGGAGCTGTCCTTCGAGGAGGCCGCCGCCCTCACCACCGCCGCCGAGACCGCGCAGCGCACCCTGGACCTCCTCGGCCTCGCCGCCGGGGAGACCCTGCTGATCCACGGTGCGGCCGGCGGCGTCGGCACCGCCGCGGTCCAGCTGGCCCTGGCCCGTGGCGCCCAGGTCATCGGTACGGCGTCCCCCGCCCGCCACTCCGCGCTGCGGGCCCTGGGCGTCACCCCCGTCGCCTACGGGGAGGGCCTGGTCGACCGGGTGCGGGAGGCCGCTCCCGACGGGGTGGACGCGGTCCTCGACACCGCGGGCAAGGGCGCCCTGCCCGACTCCATCGAACTCCGCGGCGGCACCACCGACCGGATCGTCACCATCGCCGACCCGGCCGCCGCCGAATACGGCGTCACCTTCTCCGGCACCGCCCGCCGCGACCCCGCCCAACTGGCCGCGCACGCCGTCCTGGCCGCCGAGGGCCGGCTGCGGATCCCGGTCGCCGAGGTCTTCCCGCTGGCCGAAGCGGGCCGGGCGCAGTACGCCTCGGAACACGGCCACGCCCCCGGAAAACTCATCCTCAAACCGTAGCGACCGGCCCGGGGCGGGCGTTCCCGGCGCGTTCCCGGACGCTTCCGGGCAACCCGCCCCCGCGGTCGGCCGGACGGTGAAAACCGCTGGCCGCGGGGCACTCCGCGGTACGGCGCCCGCACATTAGTGTGCCCCTCGTGCATGCATTGCGGGTACTGCTGGTGGAAGACGACGAGCCGGTCGCGGAGTCGCTGCGGCGCGGCCTGCTCCGCTACGGCTTCGCCGTGAACTGGGCCACCACGGGGACGGCGGCCCTGGCCGTCACCGACCCCTACGACCTGGTCCTGCTGGACCTCGGCCTGCCCGATACCGACGGGCTGGACGTCTGCCGGGCGCTGCGCCGCCGCGGCGATGTACCGATCATCGTGATCAGCGCCCGCAGCGACGAGACGGACCGGGTGGTCGGCCTGGAGATCGGGGCGGACGACTACGTCTCCAAGCCCTTCGGCGTACGGGAGGTCATCGCCAGGATCCGCGCGGTCATGCGGCGCGTCCGGCCCGCCCGGCAGCCGTACGACGGCCCCGACCGCTACGGCCCCCGGCTGCTGCTCGACCGCAAGGCCGCCCGGGTCCGGCTGGACGGTGCCGAGGTGGCGCTGACGCCCAAGGAGTACGACCTGCTGGCCTTCCTCACCGAGGAGCCGGGCGCGCTGATGTCGCGCGAGCAGATCATGGAGGCGGTCTGGGACGCCAACTGGTTCGGCCCGACGAAGACCCTCGACGTCCATGTCGCCGCGCTGCGCCGCAAACTGGCGGGCGCGGTGGTCATCGAGACGGTGCGCGGAGTCGGCTTCCGGCTGGTGGTGACGGACTCGGGGGACCCCGTACCCGGCCCCGCTCCTGCCCCGGCCCCCGGTGGAGCGGTCGGCGAGCACCACGGAGCGGTCGAACGCCACGGAGCGGTCGGCGAGCACCACGGAGCCGCACCCGAAGACACCGGCCCCGTACGCGAACCCGCCAGTCCTGTACGCGAACACCACGGCCATGCAGCGCATGACGCTCCCCCCGCATGACGACGGGCCGCCCCCCGGCGGTGTGGCCCGGGTGCGGCGGCACGGCATGGTGCGGCGGCTGATCGTCAGCTATGTCCTGCTCGTCGGAGTGGCGCTGGCCGCGTTCACCGTGCCGGTCGCCTTCACCCTGACCACCCAGCTGCGCAACGACACGGAGGACTCGGTACGCCGGGAGGCCACCACGATGGCCCTGCTGCTCGGCGGGGACGCCCCCGCCCGGCAGGCGCTGGACCGGGTCGCCGAGGCGTATGCCGACGAGACGCCCGGAGTCGTCGAGGCGGTCTGGGCCGACGGCACGGCCGTACCGTCGCTGGGCCGGCCCGCCCGCCCCGACGACTCGGCGTTCCTGCTCGCCCTCGCCGACGGCCGGACCACCGTCGACTGGGGCGCCCAGCCCGTCTGGGGACCGGAGCTGGTGATCACCGTGCCCGCGCGGGCCCAGACCGCGGACCGCGCGATCGTCGGCGCGCTGCGGATCCGGTATGCCACGGACGACCTCAGCGACCGGCTGTGGAAGGTGTGGGGCTTCCGTGCCGTCCTCGCGGTGGGTGTCATCGCCGTCGCCGCGGGCCTGGGCGCGATCGTGGCTCGGCTGCTCACCAAACCGCTGCGCCAGCTCAACGACATGGCCAGCCGGTTCAGCGACGGCGATCTGACCGCGCGCTCGCCGATCACCGGGCCGCGGGAGACCCGGACCCTGGCCCGCACCCTCAACCAGGGCGCCGAACGCCTCGACACCCTGGTCGCCGCCCAGCGCATCTTCGTCGCGGACGCCTCGCACCAGTTGCGTACGCCGCTGACCGCGCTCCGGCTCTCCCTCGACAACATCGCGGACGGCGTCGACGACGAGTTCGTGCGCGAGGACGTGGAACAGGCCACCGCCGAGGTGGTCCGGATGAGCCGGCTGGTCAGCGGACTGCTGGTGCTGGCCCGCGCGGAGGCCCAGGTCTCCACCCCCGAGCCGGTGCCGCTGCGCGAACTCGTCGCGGAACGGCTCAGTGTCTGGCGGCCCGCCGCCGACGAACGCCGGGTCAGGATCCTGCTCACCGGCGATGTCGACGAACGGCTGTACGTCCTCGCCGGACCCGGCAATCTCGACCAGGTCCTCGACAACGTCCTCTCCAACGCCCTGGAGGTGTCGCCCGACGGCGGCACCATCACCATCCGCCTGACGGCCGCCCCGGACGGCGACGAAGCCGTCCTCGAAGTCCTGGACCAGGGGCCGGGGATGTCCGCCGCCGAACAGTTCCGCGCCTTCGACCGGTTCTGGCGCGGCCAGGGGCTGACCGGCCGCTCGGGGACGGGCCTCGGCCTCGCCGTCGTCCGCCGCCTGGTGACGGACGACGGCGGTACGGTCGGCCTGGGCGACGCCCCCGGCAGCGGCCTCCGGGTCCGGATCGGGCTGCGGATCAGCCGCCGGCCGGGAGCACCGAGGAGTGGTGGTTGACGATCAGCCACTTCCCGCCGCGCTTCTCGTACGCGTACGTGTAGCGGGCGACGACCTGCGAGACCTGGCCCGTCGCGGGGTCGGTCAGATGGAACCGGTAGAGCCCCGCGTCGATCGCGGAGTTCTGGTCGAGGACATTGATGACGGACCGTATCTTCTCGCCCCGCGGCTTCTTCAGCAGGAAGTGCTCGAAGTAGTCGACGATGGCCGCCCGGTCGGTCCGGATCTGCGCGGACACCGTGGGCAGCAGGACGCCGTCGGCCGCGTACCGGTCGGCGACGGTCTCCGCGTCACCCGTCCGGAGCGCCGCGTTCCACTGCCCGAACAGTGCCGCGATCTCCCGCTTGCCGGGCTTGCCCCGCCGCTCGTCGTCGTCCCCGGCCCGGGCCACACCGACTCCGGCGGCGACGGTCAGGGCGACGGCGGCCGCGGTGGCGACGGCCGCGCGGCCTCGGAGGGTACGCTTCATCGAATCTCCTGCTCAGTGGGGGTTGAGTGATGCGGAACCCCCACCATCGCGGCGCCCGTACTAACGCCCGCACAGGGCGCGGTCAGCGCCCGCCCAAGCCTCGGCCAAGATCCCCTCCCCGGCTTCCGCCCGCTGCCCTTACGGTGAGGGCCGCGCGCATCGCACCCTGTGAGGAAGGACCGGCCATGAACCAGCAGGTGTCCGTTTCCCTTGAGATCGGCGTACCGCCCGAACTGGTGTACGCCACCGTCACCAATGTTGCGGACATGGGCCGTTGGAGCCCCGAATGCACCGGCGCGGACCTGGCCGAAGCGCCCGCCGCGATACGCCCGGGTACCGGATTCACCGGACACAACGACTCCGGGCGGCGGCCCTGGTCGACGCGGTGCCGGGTGACCGCCGCCGACCCGGGGGAACGATTCTCCTTTCTGGTCCGCGCGCTCGGGCTGCGAGTGTCCATCTGGAGCTACCGCCTGGAACCCCTCGACTCCGGACGGCGTACCAGGGTCACCGAGACCTGGACCGACCAGCGCGGCCCGCTGATGCTGTGGATCGGACGGCAGGTATCCGGCGTCCAGGACCGGGCCGAGTACAACCGCGCGTCCATGGAGACCACCCTGGAGCGGCTGAAGGAGTTCCTGGAGGAGGAGCAGCAGCGGGCGGCGTAGGGCATCAGGCCCGTACGGCCTCCGGTTCCCCCGCTCCCACTTCCTCCCTCTCCTGCACGGCGTGTGCGGGCAGCAGCGCCACCACCAGCACCGCGGTCACCACGGCGAGCCCCGCGCAGATCAGGGCCACCGCGGACATCCCGGCGACGAAGGCGTCCCGGGCCGCCCCGGCGAGCGCGGCGCCCTGCTGTTCCACCGGCAGTTCCCCGGCGACCCGGAGTGCCCCGGCGAGACTGTCCTCGACGGCCGTACGGGCCCGCTCCGGCAGCCCGGCGGGCCCTGCGTCCGTCACCCGCTCCCGGTAGACGGAGTTGAGGGTGCTGCCGAGCACGGCGACTCCGACCGAAGCGCCGATCTGCCGCAGGGAGTTGGCGAGGGCGGACCCGGCGCCGACCCGGTGGGCCGGGAGCGAGCCCATGATCGCCTCCAGGGCGGTGGGCATGGTGAGGCCCAGCGCCGCACCCATGACCGCCAGCGAGACGCCGGTGACCGCGAAGTCCGTATCGCTTCCGACCCCGGCCAGCAGGCCGAGACCGGCGGCCCAGAGGACCATCCCGGCGGCGACGACCGCCTTCGTACCGATCCGTCCGGACAGCCGGCCGCCGGCCGCCGCGCCGACGACCAGCGTTCCGATCATCGGCAGCAGATGCAGCCCGGTCGCCATCGCGTCCAGGCCCTGCACCTGCTGGAGGAACTGCGGTACGACGAAGAGGACACCGAAGAGGATGAACATCACCGCCGAGGCCGCGACGCTCGACCAGGTGAACCGGGCGTCGCGGAAGAACCCCAGGTCGACCAGGGGATGCGCGGTACGCCGCAGATGGCGGGCGAGCGCCCCGAGCAGCGCGACCCCGCCGAGCGTGGTCATCAGCACGACCGGGTCGGACCAGCCCTTGTTCGGCAGCTCGATCACGCCGTAGACGAACGCCGTCACCCCCGCCAGGGAGAGCGCGGCGCCGGGCAGGTCGAGCCGCCCGGCGTCCGGGTCCCGGGTCTCCGGCACGAAGAGCAGGATGCCCGTGACGGCGACCAGCACCACGGGGATGTTGATCAGGAAGACCGACCCCCACCAGAACTCGCTGAGCAGCCAGCCGCCGACCAGCGGACCCAGCGGCAGACCGAGCGCGAACCCGGCCGTCGCGACGGCCACCGCCCGGGGCCGCTCCTTCGGGGGGAACATCAGCGGCACGATCGACAGCGCCAGCGGCGTGATCGCGGCGGCTCCGGCGCCCATCACGACCCGGGCCAGGATCAGGCCCTCGGAGCTGTCGACCCACATCACCATCGCCGAGCCGGCGCCGAACACCAGCAGCCCGCCGACGAGGACGCGCCGCCGCCCGATCCGGTCGCCGAGGACGCCCAGAAGCAGCAGCAGTCCGGCGAAGGGGAGGGTGTAGCCGTCGGTGAACCACTGGAGTTCGGTGGTGGTCGCGTCCAGTTCGGTCGCCAGGGTCGGCAGGGCGACGGTGAGGATCGTCGCGTCCAGCCCCACGATCATCAGGCCGAACACCGGCGCGGCCAGGGCGAGCCACTTCCGCCGGGCGAGACCCGCGTCGGCGTCGGTCGGGGATGGTGCCATCGGTGAACTCCTCGGCAGGGAAACGGAAGAGCGGACGAGGTAGTGCGGGCGCGGCGCGATCCGGCGGTTCCGGTATCCGCCGCCGTAAGAACGACGCATACGGCCCTCCGGACACCCCCACCGGACACCCCCCACCGGTATGTGTCGCCCGGTAGTGAAGCGCATCCCGGCGCTTGTGGCAAAGGCTGCACCGGTCACCGTTGTCATCCCCATTAACACCGCTCTGACCTGCGCAAACACAATCGGACTACGCCCATCCGCTCTTGCTGTGCCGACTGCCTCGCCCTGCCTGCCGCCACCGGCTCCCGGGAGTGCGCCGCCCTGCCCCTTTCCGCGCCGTCACACTTCTCCGTTATCCCCGTGCTTCCGTGCGCCGAAATCGCGGGGTGATGTCGGACACCGCTCTATGATCTTGGCATCCAAAGCCCCGGCCGGGCCTGCGTATTCGAACGAAGGAAAGGTGTCCGCTGTGCAGATTGCGACTCAGCCCGGAGTTTTCAACGTCCGCGACTACGGTGCCACCGGAAACGGGACGACGATCGACACCGCCGCCATGCAGTCGGCTTTCGATGCCGCCCGCCAGGCCGGAGGCGGAACGGTGGTCATACCCGCCGGAACCTATGCCGTGGACAACTTCCTCGTCGTATTCGGGAACACCGTGATATCCGCCTACGGTGCCACCATCCGCTCGCATTCGACGGGAACCGGACTTCTGCGGAACTTCCTCCCCGGTGACAGCTTCCCGGCCTACGCGGGGAACTCCGGGATCACCGTCGAGGGCGGTGTCTGGGACGGGAACGCGGCCCATGCCGGTGTCGGCACGGTCACCGGCCTCACCAATGTGATGGCCTTCATCCACGCCCGCGACATCACGGTCCGGGACGCGGTGATCCGGAACATCTCGTCCGCGCACGGCATCGAGTTCAACGCGATCGACGGCGGCCGGATCCTCAACTCCCGCTTCGAGGGCTTCAAGGACAACTCGACCGCCCAGGACCGGGGCTTCTCGGAGGCCGTCCAGCTCGACATCGCCCGTTCCGGCAGCTCGTCGATCCCCGCGTTCGACCTGACGACCTGCCGGAACATCCTCATCCAGGGGTGCTACTTCGGCCCCTCCGACCGCCTGGGCCCGGCGGGCCGCGCCATCGGCGGCCACACCTCGGAGAACGACCGCGGCTACGAGAACATCCAGATCATCGGCTGCCGTATCGAGGGCGCCGTCCAGGAAGGCATCCGGGCCTTCTGCTGGCGCAACGCGGTCATCGCCGACAATGTCATCACCGGCACCCCGCAGACGGCGATCCTGATCGCCGTCAGCTCTCCGGAGCGGACCGACTCCCATTCGATCGTCATCAAGGGAAATGTCATCACGGACTGCCATGTGTCCGGGATCCGGTTGACCGGAAACACCATCAACCGGATACGCGGAGTGGTCGTCTCCGGGAACACCCTGAAGAACACCACCGGTAACGGCATCCATATCGCGGACGCTCCCGGGGCGAACGTCGGCGGAAACCATATCCTGGGGACGACGAGCACCGGAATCTACGCCGTCGACTCGGACGGTGTCTCGGTCAACGGAAACACCATCGTCTCGCCCGGCTCGAACGGCATCAACATCGCGGGCTGCGCGGGCGCGCTGGCCTCCGGAAACAATATCCAGGACACCAAGACGAACCATGGCATCTATGTGGGCGACGGCGCCCAGCCGGCCTCCGAGGTCGTGATCTCCGGCAATATCGTCCGCAAGGCGGCCGTAGCCGGAATCCGGATCGCGGGCAGCGCGAAGGACTGCACGGTGACGGGCAACCGGGTGCGCGGCGCCGGAGCCGCCCAGTTCGGCATCACGCTCAACGGCCCGGTCACCGGCACGGCGGTCGTCGGCAACGACCTCTCGGGCAACTCCTGGCCCGCGGCGAACGCGATCGTCCCGTCGCAGGTGCCGCCGCAGGTCGACTGGTCGGGCGGTACGACGCTGCCGGGCCACAACCTGGTCTGACCGTGCCCCGGGGGCGCCCGGCAGCTCCTGCGTGCTGCCGGGCGCCCACCGGCTTTTACCTCAAGGTGTGCAGATCACCCCGGCGCACTGCCCGCTCTGCCCGTTCCCGCCGGCGAGGTTCCCGCCGCCGTCGACATTGCCGGGGTCGGCGAAGACGCCCCAGCCGTTGTTGTTGCGGGTGGTGTTGGCCTGGAGGGTGTGGGCGGACTTGGAGACGGAGATGCCGTTGCCCTTGTTCGTACTCGCGGTGTTCCGGATCAGCTTGTTCCCGGCCCCGGCCGCCGCGTCCCCGACGACGTAGATACCGCGGGACCCGTTGCCGTTGGCCTGGTTGAGCTGGAGATCGTTCCTCAGCGAACTCCCCAGGCTGATCCCGTCCCCGGTGGTGTTGCTGGCGTTGTTGGAGTGGATCACATTGCTGTCGGAGAAGCTCAGCTCGATACCGCCGGTGTTCCCCCGGACGTCGTTCCCGTTGACGGTGTTGCTGTGCGCGGAGTTGAGGACGATCCCGCTGTCCCCGGCGCCCTGGAGCGTATTGGACAGGATCCGGTTCCCGGACGAGTCGGCGACGATCAGCCCGGCGTCGGCGCTGCGGCCGGACGAGTTGCTCTGAACAAGATTGCCGTTGGACCCGACCCGCAGGGTGATCGCCGCATCGCTGCTGGTGCCGACGGTATTGCTCAGCAGCGTATTGACCCGTGCCCCTTCGAGCGCCAGCCCGACACCTCCGCTGCTGGTGATCTGGTTCCGTTCGATCTGATTGCTGGCGGAGTTCTGGACGTAGACGCCTTCGCCCTGATTCCCGCTGATCGTATTGTCGGCGATCACATTCCCGTTCGAGGCGGCGGTGAGCGCGATCCCCCGGTGCGCCTGCCGGTCGACGAGGTTATTGCGCACCCTGTTGTTGGTGTGAGCCCCGTTGAGCCCGATACCGGTGAATTCGTTGTTCTGCGCGGCGATCTTCTCGACGATGTTCCCGGTCGTCCCGGCGTTGAGCTGCACCCCGTGATCGAACTGCTGCACCCGCCCCTGCGTCGCCGCACTGCTGGTGACGACGGCGTTGGCGAACCCGTTGTTGCGGATCCCGACCCCCAGTCCCACACCGTCGATGGTGTGCCCGTTGAGATCGACGGTGATCCCCGCACTGCCGATGATCAGCCCGTCACCGGGACAGTTCAGCAGATCGGCATGGAGGACGACGCTGGTGGTGACGGTCTGCCCGCAGGAGAGATGCGCGGCCTGAGCCATGGGCGCGGGCATCGATAAGCCGAAGAGGGCGGCCGCTCCGGCTACTGCTAATGACCTTGAGACGAGTTTGCTGGAAAGGCGGATCATGGGGGGACTCCTTCGCCAATGGCAGTGCTCGACCGGTCTCGGGCCCGAATAAGGGCCCTGGGGGATTACGGCGGGACGGACGGGCCGTCCCGCCTTCTCGACAGGGTCAAGTGAAAGCCTGGCGAAGGCTATGAAGCGGCAAAGAATGACCAGAGGTGGGGGAAGGTTGACCGGATTGCCGAGGTAACGGCTTTATCCCCGGTGACCCGATGAAACGCTATGGCCATCGCCTGCCCCGGAAATGGTTCAGAACCGTTCCGGGCTTTTACGGTCCGCCCTCGACGCTGTCCAGGCCGGTGAGTGTGCAGCCCATGAGCCTGGTGACAGCGAGGTCGGCCAGCAGCCACGGCAGGCGCGGGGCCCCATGGGGGAGATGGACTCGGTCCCCGACCCGGTGCAGGGTGCCGGGGCCACGACCCTGCCGGGTGAACTCGTACAGGACTCCCCGCCACCCCCAGGCGCGCGGATAGCGCACGCGTACCGCCGTATACCCGCGGGTGAGAGCCGGGCACTGCCGGACCGCCAGGATCGCGCAGGGGTCGGGACAGACGGGCGGGGTGGTCGTCAGCGCTTCCTCCGGATGGTCGCCGGGGGGACCGGCGAGCAGCCAGAGCATGCCGTCCCGGGACGGCGGCGGCCGTTGCCCGCACACCTGGCACAACAGGCGGTCGGAGGCGTGGCGTTGTCGGCGGGGGTCGAGCTGCTCGTACAGCGGATGGCCCCCGGCATCGGTGGCCCGCCGCCCCCGGCCGCGGGCGAGGAGCACGCCCTCGTCGGTGCGGTCGTGAACCGTCTCGTCGGCGTAGGCGATTCCCCATCCGGTTCCGTGGTTGACGAAGACCGGCTCCGGCAGGGCGGGGGCACCGGACCACGGGGTGACCCACGGGACCACGCGGCCGCGAAAGCAGGGCAGGGAGTCCGCGTCAGGCATGGGTGCCGCCGGAGTGGTTCAGCTCGTCCGGGACGGGCCCCGGAGTGAGGGCGGTGGCATGTTCGGGGCAGACGTACTGCACATAACCGGGGCCGCTGGCCCGCTCGATGTACCCGGCCTCGACCGGCGCGACGGTCGGGCGTCCGCAGACGCAGCACAGCGCGGTGTACGGAGCGGGCGGCGGCGCGAGGAGACTCTCCAGCTTCACCGCAGCCACCCCCACCCCGTCCCGGGCCGTGCGGTCCGTACGGCAACGGGCCGGTCGAGGGGGATGCCGTGCGGGGCGATGTACAGACGGCGCCGGACGGGCGGCGCGAAGGCGGTATCGGCACGGAGTTGAACGGTCCGCTCCGACTCCTCCCGGGCAAGCAGAACGGCCTGTGCTTCTTCTTTTGTGGGCCCGGTCCATGGGGCCGTCCAGGGACTCGCCTGCACCGGGTCACGCGGTGCGAGCCGGACCGCGGCAAGGTGAGCGGCGGTGTGCCGGCCGAGCGG
Organism: Streptomyces sp. NPDC003691; assembly: GCF_053981115.1. Classification (NCBI taxonomy): domain Bacteria; kingdom Bacillati; phylum Actinomycetota; class Actinomycetes; order Kitasatosporales; family Streptomycetaceae; genus Streptomyces; species Streptomyces sp. NPDC003691. Next base: position 50,117 of record NZ_JBSFNQ010000028.1, read on the forward strand.
GGCGGGCCCGAGTAAGACGGCCAGGCGGTTACCGAGACGGGCGAACAAGGCAGCGATAGCATCGCGCATACGACTGATCAGCTCCTCAAGCAAGCTGGTTGGTCGAGCCCCGGCGGTGGCCTAGGAACCTTCCGCCGGGGCACTTGTGATGGGTGCCCCGCTCCGGCCGGAGGGCAGCTCATCGGCCAGGGTGGTGGCGATATGTCTCCGTCGGCCAACAATGCGCTGATGATCAGACGTTGGCCGTGGCGCCGTTCTCCACTTCTATCGCCACGATGAAAGGACAACCGTGGCGTAGGGGTGCGGCAGGCAGGTTTTCAGGGTGGTCGGTGACGACCCCTTGGGCATCCGTCGCTTCCAGAAGCATCTCGACATCGGTCCAGCCGGAGGCTTCGGCCGTGACCTGCCAGTCACGTGCCTCCGCGTACCTGCGCAGAGTCGATGTGTTGCGCAGGTCGCGGCAGTGGAGGACGACACCGACACGGCGTATTCGGCCATAGGGCGGATCGAAGCCGGCCGCCGCATCCGCGAGACCAGCCCGCCGGATCCGCTGCTGTCGGGTTCGGGTCATGAATGCGACGATCCCGCAGCCGAGCCGTTTGGTGAAGAACGGGCCCGTACGACTTCACCGATGCCCCATTCGGGCAGTCGTACGTATGGGGCGGGTTGCTGCCAACACAAGGCGCGAACTCATACGTCACATATGACTAGTTGGGGGACTTGGCCTTGACCGGCAGGACCTCGCTACCTCCGGTTGTTGCGCCGATCAGCTTGGAAACCCTGCGCAGGCGTGTGGTGGAAGCCCGTCCGACCTTCTCGACGATGACCGTTGGGAGTGCTTGGTGGCGAGCCCAGACCGGCGAAGTAAGCAGTACCTGCTCAAGAGTGTCGAGCGCGGCGTCCCACATCCTGGCGTCAGCCTGCGCCATGGCTTTGTCCAAGCCGTACCGGCCGCGCGCGGCGCCGGAAAGTGCGCCCTCGTGCTGTGGCCGGATACCGGAAATCAGGTCCAGGGCCTTTCCCGTCTGTCCGAGGGCAACCTTGATGCCGACTGCCTGTGTGCTGGCTGTTACCGGTCCGAAGACTGTTCCGTGCGCTCGGGCTTCGCGGCCCATTCGCGCGCCCGCTGCATGGGACTGGCTGAGATAGTCGGCCGCCAGTTCCTCATTGCCCAGTCGGGACGCCACGACCGCCGCGAAGTTGATGTGGGAGCCGTACGCGACGAGTTCACCCGTCGTGGCTCGGGAGAAACGGGGCTCGATGTCCGTGGCGGCCTGTTCTGCGAGCGCGAGGGACTCTTCCAGTCGTGCGTCCCGGAGATAGATCCACGAACGCCCCGACATGACCAAGGCGCTGCTCAACGCGTCATCCGCGGAAGCGGCGGCGTGCTGGGCATGGCCAATGGCTGCGTATGCCAGGTCCCGTGCTCCCATCAGGTTGGCCACGTACCCGGCAAGCCGGTACGCGTCCGCCAGCAGGCGCCACGCGCCTGCCTGCTCTCCCACCGGCTGTTCTCGCAGCCTCGCTCCCACTTCCGGGAGGAGACGTCCGGCCACGGCCCCGGCCGCCACGTACTTGCCGGTCCAGTAAAGGTCCCAGCAGTGCTGGGCGTTCGCTGCAAGGGTGTCCAGGTCGGGCGCAGTGATGGTGTCGGGGTACAGGCCGACGGAGGTGTCGTGCACGGCGCGCGAGAGGGCCCGCAGCATGGCACGGTCGTCCTGCTCCATCGCCCGCCGCGGAGCCTGCTGGCCCAGGATCACCGAGGTGTCGGTCTCCAGGGCTGCCGCGATGAGGAGCAGGGTCTGCAGGGTGAGGCGCTTGCCCTGTTCGGCCTGCTGAATCGTGGGAAGGGAGAGGCCCGTCATCTCGGCAAGGTCGGTCTGCCGAATGTTCTTGCCTCGAAGGATCTTGATGCGCTGACCCGTGGTGTATTCGCTCCAACGCGCCATACCGGCCTCCGTTCTAGCGTCCACTGGGAACGGTACCCGCGATGTCTGCACTTGGGTGTGGAGACCGCCCTCCAGGCTATGGGCCCTCCTTGGCCACTAACCCACTACCTTCTCTTTGGCGCAATCCAGCGGTCGGCTCATGGCTCGCGCCCGCCTCCCGCGCCCGCCCCGAAGCGCGCACCCTCACCCCAAGATCTCCGCGCCACCGCCGGAAGGACCAGCCCCCGACCGCCGCCCCCGGTGCTCGTCACCGGGCTTCCCGGGTGCCCCGGCCGTCCCACCGATCTCCGTCGCCCCGGCGGGGGACTGCCCCTGGCCGTGCTCGCCGACCGGGGCTGAACAGCAGAAAAGCCCTCCCGGGAGGGAAGGGCTGGGCCGTGAAGTGAAGAGCGCCCCCGGCAGGACTCGAACCTGCGGCCAAGCGCTTAGAAGGCGCCTGCTCTATCCACTGAGCTACGGGGGCCGGATGATGGTGGCCGCGGAGAAACGGAGTGCGAGAGTCCGTGGCCGTGCCGGGGACAAGGATAGGGCTCCCGTTGCCTTGACCCCGTTGCTTCGCCTGCGTGGCTCGATGTGGAGGTTCGGTGAAGCGAACCGATAATCGCAGGCAGGTGCGATTCCCGCAGCGCTTTTCCCGCCTCCGGTCGAGCATGTTGTGCACTCGTTATACCTGCGCCGCACTCATCCCCTCTGTCCGCTCTGTCCGACCGGCGCGCAGACATGCCCATACGCTTCAAAATGGCTGAAAAATTGGGCATTCTTCACATGTGGTGACCTTGGATGCACGGCCTCAGTTGATCAATGCTCTGACCGCCCTTCGGGACCGGGTCGCCGCCGTGCGTCTGCCGCTGCCGCTGCCCGGGGCGCCGCGGGCCCGGCAGACGCGGGGCGAACTGCTCGCCCAGCTCGACGACTATCTCGTGCCGCGGCTCCGGGACCCCGGCGCACCGCTGCTCGCCGTGGTCGGCGGATCCACCGGTGCCGGGAAGTCGACGCTGGTGAACTCGCTGGTGGGGCGGCGGGTCAGTGAGGCGGGGGTGCTGCGGCCGACGACCCGGATGCCCGTACTCGTCTGCCATCCCGACGATCACCACTGGTTCAGCGGCAACCGGGTGCTGCCCCGGCTCACCCGGGTCTGGCTGCCCCACCAGGAGGAGAACGAGGGCGCCCCGGCGGCCGGGCAGGCCGAGCTGCGGGTCGAGAAGGCGTCCGCGCTGCCCCGCGGCCTCGCGCTCCTCGACGCACCCGATATCGACTCCCTGGTGGTCGAGAACCGGCTGCTGGCCGCCGAGCTGATCTGCGCCGCCGATGTGTGGGTGATGGTCACCACCGCGTCGCGGTACGCCGACGCCGTGCCCTGGCATCTCCTCCGTACCGCCAAGGAGTACGACGCCACCCTGATCACCGTGCTCGACCGGGTGCCGCACCAGGTGATCGACGAGGTGTCCCGGCAGTACGCGGCGCTGCTCACCAAGGCCGGGCTGGGCGATGTGCCCCGCTTCACCATCCCCGAGCTGCCCGAGTCCGCGGGCGGCGGCAGCGGGCTGCTGCCGGGGACCGCGGTCGCGCCGCTGTACGCCTGGCTCGCCCACCGCGTGGAGGACCCGGCGGCCCGCCAGCAGGCGCTCGGCCGGACCGCGACCGGGGTGATCGACTCGCTGCGGGCGCGGATGCCCGAGCTGGCCTCCGCCGTCGCGGGGCAGTACGCCGCCGCCGTACGGCTGATGGGGGCCGTCGAGGAGGCGTACGAGCGGGAGCGCGTACGGCTGGACAAGCAGCTCGCCGCCGGAGCCGTACTCGCGGGCGACGCCCGGACCCGGTGGCGCGGCTTCCCCCGCGACTGCACCGCCGGTGAGCTGCTCGACGCCCTCACCGGCAGTCTGGCCGCGCTGGTGCAGTGCTCCGTGGCCGCCGCCGACGAGCGGGTACGGGACCTGTGGCGCCGCGACCCCGCCGCGGCCGGGGTCGCCGCCGCCCGGCCCGACCCGGAGGCCGCCGAGCGGCTGGGCATCGCGGTCCGGCGGTGGCGGCGGGAGCTGGAGGAGCTGGCGGACGAGGAGGTGCGGGGGGCGGAACGTACCCCCGCACCCGACCCCGAGACCGTCGCCGCACTCGTCGCCGCCGCCCTCCTCGGCGGACGGCGGGCCCGCTCCGCCGGGGAGCGGCTCGCCGAGCGGATCGGGGCCAGGACCGCGCTCCGGCTCCGCGACCGGGGCGGCGAACTGCTGGCCGCCGCCGTCGGCTCCGTACTCGACGGCGAACGCGACCGCCGTCTCGCGCCGCTCGAAGCCCTCGACGTCTCCCCGGAGCCCCAGGCCGAGCTGATCGCCGCGCTGTCCGTACTACAGAAGGTGAGATGAGGGCGTGGAGAACGAGGACCGGCGCTGGGACGACGGGCTCATCGCCCGCCGGGCCGGCCAGGAGGAAGCCAGGCCGCAGAAGCGGGCCCGGGCAAAAGCGGATGAGACGGGCGCCGGAGGGGAGGAAGCGGAGGAGCTCGCGGACGGCGGGATCACCGGCGTGGAGTACGGCGGCGGGCTGCGCCACCGGCTCGACGCCCTTCGCGAGCTCGTCGGACTCTCCCGCACCCGCCTCGACGACGGCGCCCTCACCGAGGCCGGCCGGGTACTCGGCGAAGCCGCCGCCCGCCAGCGGCTCTCCGCCCGGCACACCGTCGTCGCCATCGCGGGCGCCACCGGAAGCGGCAAGTCCACCCTCTTCAACGCCCTCGCGCAGGTACCGCTCTCCGAGACCGGGCTGCGCCGCCCCACCACCTCGGCGCCCATCGCCTGCGCCTGGTCGGAGGGGGCGGAAGGGCTTCTGGAGCGGCTGGCGATTCCGTCCCGGCTGCGCCGCCGGCCGCTGGCGGGCGGCGCCGAGGAACTCTCCGGCCTGGTCCTGGTCGACCTGCCCGACCACGATTCGGCGCTGCGCAAGCACCGGGACCAGGTGGACCGGGTCCTGGCGCTGGTCGACGCCGTCATCTGGGTGGTCGATCCGGAGAAGTACGCGGACGCCGCACTGCACGAACGCTATCTGCGGCCCCTCGCCGGGCACGCCGAAGTCACCTTCGTCGTCCTCAACCAGATCGACCGGCTGCCCGGCGACGCCGCCGACCAGGTCCTCGACGATCTGCGGCGGCTGCTCGACGAGGACGGGATGGCCCTGGGCGAACACGGCGAACCCGGCGCCACGGTCCTCCCCGTCTCCGCGCTCACCGGGACCGGCCTCGGTGAACTGCGCGAACTGCTCGGTACGTTCGTACGGGACCGGACCGCGGCCGCCCGCAGGCTCTCCGCCGACGTCGACGCCGCGGCGCACGGACTGCGGGGCGCGTATGTGGCGACCGGCCGGACCGGCCTCGACGAACGCGCCCGGGAGGAGTTCGCGGACCGGCTCGCGGAGGCCGTCGGCGCGGACGCGGCGGGCGAGGCCGCCGAACGGGAATGGCGGCGGCACGCGGGGCGCGCCTGCGGTACGCCCTGGCTGCGGCTGTGGCGCTGGTACGAGCGGAAACGGGTGCCCGGCGCCGCCCGGCCCGCCGACGGCTCTCCCGCCGAGGAGGAGTTGACGGCCCGCCAGCGGGTGGAGCACGCGGTGCGTACGGTGGCGGACGAGGCGGCCGCCGGACTGCCCGCGCCCTGGTCGCAGGCGGTGCGCGAGGCGGCGGTACGGGGCGCGGAGGGGCTGCCGGAAGCCCTCGACGAACTGGCCGAACGGGAGGCGGCGGAGACCGCCAAGCGGCCGCTGCGCCCGGCCTGGTGGCCCGCGGCCGTGCTCGCCCAGGCGTCGATGACGCTGGTGCAGATCTTCGGCGGACTGTGGCTGGTGGGGCAGATCGTGGGGGTGTTGCAGCCGGGGATGGTCTATCCGGCGCTGTTGATGCTCGCCGGAATCATCGGCGGGCCGCTGGTGGAGTGGGCGTGCACGGCGGCGGTACGCGGTCCGGCTCGGCGGTACGGGCAGGATGCGCGGCGCAGGCTGCGGGAGGCCGCGGCCGGGTGCGGACGGGCGAAGGTGCTGGACCCGGTGGCGGGGGAGCTGATGCGCTACCGCGAGGTGCGGGAGCAGTACGCGGCGTTCGCGGGAGGTGCCCGTACCGCGCTCGGCGGGACACGGGCGGGCGGTGGTGGGAGGGGCGGCCGGGGTGCGGGGGACGGTGGGGTTGTTCTGGGGGTGACGGGGTTTTCCACAAGTGGGCGGTAGTCCACAGGGCCCGGCGGGGATAGGGCGACGGGGTTCAGCATGGGGGTCCGGCGCCGCTGACGGGCGGCGGGCCCGGTCGTGCGGAGATCCCGGCGGCCGGGGCGGGCGGGCCGGTCGGGGGACCGGTCCGGTGCGAAGGGTTCCGGGGAGGCCCGGAGCCGCAGGGGGAGTGGTTGTGATGAGCGAGACGACGGTGACGCTGGTGGGGAACGCCGCCACGGGCGTGGACTACCGGGAGACGGTCAACGGTCCGGTGGCGCGGTTCAGGATGGCGGTGACGCCGCGGCGCTGGGACCGGGGGCGGAGCGTCTGGACGGACGGGCCGACGAGCTTCTACACGGTCTCCGCGTGGCGGGGGCTCGCGGCCAATGTGTCGGGGTCGGTGTCGGTGGGGGATCCGCTGGTGGTCCACGGGCGGCTGCGGGTACGGGAGGTCGACCTGCGGCCGGAGGCGGGCGAGCGGGCCGCCGGGGGAAGCCCGCCGGGCGGCTCCGGCAGCGAGGGGCCGTGGGGGCGGCAGGAGCCGGGGGCGGACCCCGGCGGCCCGGGGCAGGGGCCCGGCCAGGGGCAGTTGCCGGAGGGGCCGGGGGCCGGTCGGCAGACAGACGGTCGGCAGGCGGACGGTAGGCGGGCCGCCGGGCGGCCGGGGGACGCCAGCCGCCGGACCTACGTCGATATCGAAGCGATCGCGGTGGGACACGATCTGAACCGGGGGACGTCGGCGTTCCGGCGCGCGGCCCGGGCGACCACGGGGGTGGCTGTTCCGGCGTCCGTTCTCTGACGGATCCACCGGGAGCCGGCGGCAGGGCGATTCCGCTTCGGACCGGCACCGGCCGGGTGCAGTCACCGCCTGCGGATAACCGGTGACCGCGGGTTGACCAAGGTTGCGGTCTCTCTGCAACCCCTCTCCCCGGAAGGGTCTTCACACGGCCTCCGGGAGTGGGGGGCACGGTTCACAGGCCCTTCCCGGGGTGTCCTCCCCGTGTTTGTCCAATGTTGTTGCAAAAGCCGCCCGTCCCGCGCTGACCTGCGAATTTGCCCAACAGGAGCGGCTGTTGGAGATATCTACTGCTAGGGGATTTATCGACAAGGGAAGAGGGTCGGGTAGTTGATGAGGGCATCGGTGATAACGATTCCGAGTCGGAATGGTTGTAGGACGGCACGACGGGGGATGCGGCCGCCGCCGCGTTCATAGGATCCCCACGTACTCACGGGGCACTTGAGTCTGTTGGCGAGGCACACTCCCCACACGCATCGTGCGCATCATGCAACGAGCCTCGCCCGGAGGGGATTTCTGTGTTTGCACTGTTCTCTGCGTCGTCCGCCTCCGGCGGGCCCGGGCGGTCCGCCGCCCGCCGGGCCGCCGCCGCTGCCGTGGTGACGGGCCTGGTGGCCACCGGCGCGCTCACCGGTGCCGGTGCCGCCGCCGCAACCGAGGGCGCCCGGGCCGGGGGCGGGGCGGTCGCCACGCTCGCCGGGCTGAAGGTCTACGACAGCGCCCTGCTGCACACGCCGGGCGACAAGGAGCCGTTCAAGATGCCGGCCGGGCTCTTCGAGCTGACCGGCGGTGGCGGCGGGACGCTGAAGACGTACTGCATCGACCTGCACAACCCCACCGAGGACGGCACCAAGTACCAGGAGACCCCCTGGGACCAGAGCGTCCTCAACAAGAACCCGGACGCGGGCAAGATCCGCTGGATTCTGCAGAACTCTTTCCCGCAGGTGGACGATCTGACGGCGCTGGCGAAGACGGCCGGAGCCAAGCAGCTCACCGAGAAGACCGCCGCCGCGGGTACCCAGGTCGCCATCTGGCGTTACTCCGACAAGGCCAATGTCACCGCCTCCGACGACAACGCGGAGCTGCTCGCCGACTACCTCTTTGAGGCAGCGGAGAAGGCAGGGAACCTGCCGGAGCCCAAGGCATCCCTCAAGTTCGAGCCCTTCGCCGTCTCCGGGAAGCCCGGTACCCGGATCGGTCCGGTGACCGTCACCACCAACGCCGCCAAGGCCACGCTGAAGCTGTCGCCCGAGGCCGCGACCGCCGGTGTGAAGATCGTGGACGCGGCGGGGAAGCCCGTCGAGACCGCCGCCGACCAGGCGAAGCTGTTCTTCGAGGTGCCCGCCGACGCCCCCGACGGCACGGCGAAGCTGACCGCGAGCGCCACCACCACCGTCCCGGTCGGCCGCGCCTTCACCCCGCTCATCGGCACCAGCCAGACCATGATCCTCGCCGGGTCCAGCAACTCCGACGTGACCGCCGAAGCCACCGCGACCTGGGCCAGGACCGGCCCGGTCCCGGCCGTCACCTTCAAGGAGAACTGCGACAAGAACGGCGTCGACGTCACCGCGACCAACAAGGGCGACTCGCCGTTCACCTTCACCCTGGCCGGTGCCGAGCACACCGTTCCGGCGGGCGGCTCCAAGACCGTGACCGTGCCGGTCGACGAGGACCAGCCGTACGACATCACCATCACCGGCCCCGACGGGTTCAAGGAGAACTTCAAGGGCGTCCTGGACTGCAAGCCGGCCGGGAAGCCGGAGCCGAAGCCGTCGTCCGAGCCGACCCCGAACACCGCGGGCGGCAGCAGCACGGGCGGCACCGGGGGCTCCGCGGGCACGACCGGTGGCTCCACCGCCGCCGGGACCACCGGCTCCGCGACCGGCGGTGACCTGGCCGCCACCGGCGGCTCCAGCGCCACCCCGGTGATCGCCGGTGTCGCGATCGCCCTGGTCGCCCTGGGCGGCGGCGCGGTCTTCTTCCTCCGCAAGAAGAAGGCTGCCGCCGGGGAGTAATCACCCGGAGCGACCACCCCTGAGCGCGGAGTGCCTCCGCGCTCACCCCGGTCCGGCCCGTGGGAACACGGTGCCGGACCGGTCCGACGGCCCCGCCGGCGCACCGCGCCCGGGGCCGTCCCGCGTTCCCGGCCCGGGTGGCGGCCGCAGGGACCCGGGCCCATGCGGCCGTGGCAGGGGCGGGGCGGCCGGAGCGGAGGAGACGCCGCCGGTTTTCGCCACGGGAGCGCGGTACGGCAAGATGGGGTGTATCTCTGCCCACTCACTTATCTGCCGGACGGTTTCTCTTGGCTGAGTACATCTACACGATGCGCAAGACGCGCAAGGCGCACGGCGACAAGGTCATCCTCGATGACGTGACGCTGAGCTTCCTGCCCGGTGCCAAGATCGGTGTGGTCGGCCCGAACGGCGCCGGCAAGTCCACCGTCCTGAAGATCATGGCCGGTCTGGAGCAGCCGTCCAACGGCGACGCCTTCCTGTCGCCCGGATACACCGTCGGCATCCTGCTCCAGGAGCCGCCGCTCGACGAGTCCAAGACCGTCCTGCAGAACGTCGAGGACGGCGTCTCGGAGATCAAGGGCAAGCTCAACCGGTTCAACGAGATCGCCGAGCAGATGGCGACCGAGTACACCGACGAGCTGATGGACGAGATGGGCAAGCTCCAGGAGGACCTGGACCACGCCAACGCCTGGGACCTCGACGCCCAGCTGGAGCAGGCCATGGACGCCCTGGGCTGCCCCCCCGGCGACTGGCAGGTCACCAACCTCTCCGGTGGTGAGAAGCGCCGCGTCGCGCTCTGCAAGCTGCTGCTTGAGGCCCCCGACCTGCTGCTCCTCGACGAGCCCACCAACCACCTCGACGCCGAGTCGGTGCAGTGGCTGGAGCAGCACCTCGCCAAGTACGCGGGCACCGTCGTCGCCATCACCCACGACCGGTACTTCCTCGACAACGTCGCGGGCTGGATCCTGGAGCTCGACCGCGGCCGCGCCATCGGCTACGAGGGCAACTACTCCACCTACCTGGAGACCAAGCAGACCCGTCTCAAGGTCGAGGGCCAGAAGGACGCCAAGCGCGCCAAGCGGCTCAAGGAAGAGCTGGAGTGGGTCCGCTCCAACGCCAAGGGCCGCCAGGCCAAGTCCAAGGCCCGCCTCGCCCGTTACGAGGAGATGGCGGCCGAGGCCGACAAGATGCGGAAGCTGGACTTCGAGGAGATCCAGATCCCGCCGGGCCCGCGGCTGGGCAGCATCGTCGTCGAGGTCAACAACCTCTCCAAGGGCTTCGGCGAGAAGCTGCTGATCGACGACCTCAGCTTCACCCTGCCCCGGAACGGCATCGTCGGTGTCATCGGCCCGAACGGCGCCGGCAAGACCACGCTCTTCAAGATGCTCCAGGGCTTCGAGGAGCCGGACTCCGGCACCATCAAGGTCGGCGACACCGTCAAGATCAGCTACGTCGACCAGTCCCGCTCGAACATCGACCCCAAGAAGACCCTCTGGGCCGTCGTCTCGGACGAGCTGGACTACATCAACGTGGGCCAGGTCGAGATGCCCTCCCGCGCCTATGTCTCCGCCTTCGGCTTCAAGGGCCCGGACCAGCAGAAGCCCGCGGGCGTCCTGTCCGGCGGTGAGCGCAACCGCCTCAACCTGGCGCTCACCCTCAAGCAGGGCGGCAATCTGCTGCTCCTCGACGAGCCGACCAACGACCTCGACGTCGAGACCCTGTCCTCCCTGGAGAACGCGCTGCTGGAGTTCCCCGGCTGCGCCGTGGTCGTCTCCCACGACCGCTGGTTCCTGGACCGGGTGGCCACCCACATCCTCGCCTACGAGGGCGAATCCAAGTGGTTCTGGTTCGAGGGCAACTTCGAGTCGTACGAGAAGAACAAGGTCGAGCGCCTCGGCGCGGACGCGGCCCGGCCGCACCGCGCCACGTACAAGAAGCTCACCCGGGGCTGACCCGTCCCGCTGGCCGTCCGGGACGCCGGACGGCCCGCGGAACGGACGACGCTCCGGGAGCCGCGGCCGTACGACCCTCCCAGGTCGCACGGCCGCGGCTCCACGAGACAGAGAGCACGAGCAGACAGAGAAAGCGGGAACCGTCACCCATGGCCCGGCACATCTACCGCTGTCCCCTCCGCTGGTCCGACATGGACGCCTTCGGGCACGTCAACAACGTCGTCTTCCTCCGCTATCTGGAAGAGGCGCGGATCGACTTCATGTTCCGGCTCCGGCCCTCCGACGGCTCTCCCTCCTTCTCCGGGGGATCGGTGGTGGCCCGCCATGAGATCGACTACGTCCGGCCGCTGGTCCACCGGCACGAGCCGGTCGTCGTCGAGTCCTGGGTGACCCGCATCGGCGCCGCGTCGCTGACCATCGCCTACGAGGTCAAGGACGCCGAAGGCGCCTCGCAGGTCTATGTCCGGGCCTCGACCGTCGTCGTCCCCTACAACCTCGAAGCCGGGCGCCCGCGCCGGATCACCGCCGACGAACGCTCCCACCTCCAGCAGTATCTGGAGGAGGCCGCCGAGGGCGCGCTGGTCGCATGAGTGTGCCCGTGCAGAGCCTCCGGTTCGCCGACGCCGGGGAAGCCGAGGACCTCGCCGCCTTCCTGGCCCGGCTGCTCCACTACGACCGGGCAGCGGCCGTCCGGGTCCAGGCGGGCGACCCCGGCGGCCGCCCGCAGCCCCATCTCGCGGTCTTCGGCCGCCCGCCCTCCTTCGAGGTGCTGGCGATCCGTACCGCCCGGCTCGGCTCCCCGGTCGCCCTCGACGCCACCGTCTCCGCCGGTGAACTCCTCGACGGCCTCGACGGCGCCGGGTTCACCCTGCCCGCGCCGGTCACCGGCCCCCCGTGGACCGGGGTGCTGCCGCCCCGCGGCGGCTGGAGCGAGGTGCCCGGGCTTCCCGGGGTCGCCGAGATGCGGGCCGTCGTCGCCGCCGCCGTCGCCGAATTCCGCCGCCGGGACGGCGAACTCCCGCCCGAGCAGCGCAACCGCGCGGAACGCGACCGTATCGGCCGCGAGATCTGGTCCCGCGAACTCCCCGGCGTACGGCTGCCACTGCGCGCCGTGCACGCCGCGCACTCCCTGGGCTTCCTGCGCCCCGGCGCCCCCGTGGCGCTGCTGGCCGCGCCGGGCAACTGGCTCCGGCTCCGTACCCCCTTCGGTTCCGTCGCGCTCCGCGCGGGCGGCCCCGGGGCGGGCGCGCTGAGCCTCACCCCGACCAGAAGGGGCTGAACCCGGCCGCGGAGGGTGAACCCGGCGGCGGAGGGTGCCGGGCCCGGCCGGAAGCGGGCCGGAGTCCGGTCCGCCGGGGCCGGTCCGGCCGGAGGGCCCGGGAAGGGGCTGAACCCGGAACACCGGGGTAGGGAAGGTCGGCAGGGCGGTCCGGTGCGCTGCGGCGCACGGGCCACGGGAACGGGCGCGGGGGGACGAAGGATGACGACGACGGACCGGGGCGCGGCCGCGGTGCAGTCCGTGGACCGGGCCGTGAGCGTCCTGGAGAGCCTGGCCCGGCACGGTGAGGCCGGGGTCACCGAGATCGCCGGTGAACTCGGGGTCCACAAGTCCACCGTCTTCCGGCTGCTGGGCGCCCTGGAGAACCGCGGACTGGTCAGCCAGGCCCGGGAGCGCGGCAAGTACAGCCTCGGCACCGGCCTGCTGCGGCTCGCCGCCGCGGCCGCCGGGCGGCTCGACATCGCCCAGGAGGCCGCGCCGCTCTGCCGCCGGCTGGCCGACGAGGTCGGGGACACGGTCAATGTCGCGGTCCTCGACGACGACGCGGCCGTCAACGTCGCCCAGGCCAGGGGAGCCGCGTCCGTCACCACGTACAACTGGATAGGCCGCCGCACCCCGCTGCACGCCACCTCCAGCGGCAAGGTCCTGCTCGCCCACGCCCCCGCGGGGGTACGGGAGCGGGTGTTCGCCGCCGGGCTCACCGGGTACACCCCGCGGACCGTCACTTCGCCCGGCCGGCTCGCGCCGATCCTCGACGAGACCGTCGAGCGGGGTTACGCGGTCGCGGTGGAGGAGCTGGAGACCGGGCTCAACGCGGTCGCCGCCCCGGTGCGCTGCCACGACGGCACGGTTGCGGGGGCGCTGAGCGTCTCGGGTCCCGCGTACCGGCTCCGGCCGGAGCTGCTGCCGGAGATCGCGGAACGGACCGTGGCGGTGGCCGGACTGCTCTCCCGGCAACTGGGGTACGCGGGCTGATCACCGCCCCGCGGGCGGCGGCCCCGGCCGTCGGCCGAGCGGCACCGGAGGAGGCCGTTACCTGCCGGAAGGACCGTGCCGTCGACGGGAGCGTTCCGGCGGCGACCGGACTTCCGCCGCCCCGCGCGCCCGGTGACCCGGCGCAGCCGCCCGGCGACGGAACGCGGCCCACCGGAGCCGTACGTACCGGAGGTGTGCAGGCGGGAGCCGGGTGCGCAAGGAAGCCCGGGCACCGGAGGCGGGCGTACCGCAGCCGCGGGCAAGGGCAGGACCGGGCCGGAAGCCGCCCGTCAGCCCTCGGTGTTGATCATGGAAGCGGCGGCGTACGTCATATAGTTCCAGAGCTGCGTCTCGTGCTCCGGCGACAGCTTCAGCTCATCCACCGCGTCCCGCATGTGCTTCAGCCAGGCGTCGTGCGCCGCCCGGTCGACCCGGAACGGCGCGTGCCGCATCCGCAGCCGCGGATGGCCGCGGTTCTCGCTGTAGGTGCGGGGGCCGCCCCAGTACTGCATCAGGAAGAGCGTGAACCGCTCCTCGGCGGGGCCGAGATCCTCCTCCGGGTACATCGGCCGCAGCAGCGGATCGTCGGCGACGCCCTCGTAGAAGCGGTGAACAAGACGACGGAAGGTCGGCTCGCCGCCGACCTGCTCGTAGAAGGTCTGTTCCTGAAGGGTGCCCCGCGGAATCTCGTTCACCCGTCCATCGTCTCAGATGACCGGGACCAGGACCGGGGTCCTAGGTCCCGGTGACGGCCCCGTGACGGCCCGGTGACAACCTTCCTCGACAGCCCGGTGACGGCCCGCCGGTGACCGGTCGCGGGCCCCGCGGCGGTGCTGCTCGCCTCCGGGGCGGCCGCGCAGCACAGTGGAGACATGGGGACCCTGCCGCAGCGGTACACCGAGCCCGCCGACGAAGCCCGCCGCGCCCTGGTGGGCGCGATCGTCGCCGACGGCGGGCTGCGGGACCCCGCCTGGCGGCTCGCCTTCGAGGAGGTGCCCCGGCATCTCTTCGTCCCGTACTACTACGTCCCGGTGCCCGCCCGGCCGGGCCGCCCCGGGGGCTGGGAACGGCTGTGGGGCGAGGACCCCGACCCCGTACGCCGGGACCGCTGGCTGCGCGGGGCCTATACGGACGGACCGCTGGCCACCCGGGTCCGCGACGGCGCGCTGCTCTCCTCCAGCAGCCAGCCGTCGCTGATGGCGCGGATGCTGGAGGCCCTGGAGGTGCGGTACGGGGACCGGGTGCTGGAGATCGGTGCGGGCAGCGGCTGGAACGCGGCCCTGCTCTGTCACCGGCTGGGCGACTCCCGGGTCACCACCGTCGACCTCGACCCGGAGATCACCGAATCCGCCCGGGCCCATCTGGCGGCGGCCGGCTACCGGCCGTCGGTGGTGACCGGCGACGGGGCCCGCGGAGCACCGGGGCGGGCGCCCTTCGACCGGATCCTGGCCACCTGCACCCTGCCCGCGATCCCGCCCGACTGGCTCGCCCAGTGCCGCCCGGACGCCCGGATCATCGCCCCGGTCTCCACCGGACTGGTCGTGCTGCGGGTCCGCGACGATGCGCGGGGCCGGTTCGCGGAGGGCCGTTTTCTGCGGACCCCGGCCTACTTCGTACCGCTGCGGGGTGCGGGCCGCGCTCCCGCGGTCCGGCCCCGGAGCCTGCCCCGCCGCGCCGCCGAGAACGAGTTGTTCCGTTTTCTGCTGGCGCTGACGGCGGGCAGTCTGGACCCGCACGAGGCACTGTCCTTGTGGCAGCGGGAACGGCGGCCGCGCCGCGACCGGTTCGGGATCACGGTCGGGCAGCGCCGCCAGTGGGCCTGGCTGGACGACCCCGGCGGTCCGTACGTCTGGCCCCTCGGCGAGGCCGACCCCGGCTGAAGGCACGGCGGGGGCATGCACGGGGGCTTTCGCGGCGGCACCGGCGGGGGTGCGGGACGGTCCGGCCGTCCCGCACCCGTACCGGGTCAGGCGCCGCGGTGGACGGTGATCGTCGTCCAGGCGCCGACATGGACCCGGTCGCCGTCGTGCAGCGGCACGGGGACATAGGGCTGTATCGGCTCCTCGGCGCCGTTGAGCGTGGTGCCGTTGGTGGAGTTCTGGTCGACGACCGCCCAGGAGCCGTCGGACTGCTTCACCAGCACCGCGTGCTTGTGGGAGACGCCCGGGTCCTCCGGCGGGACCGACAGGTCGATGTCGGGTGCCTCGCCGGTCGACTGGCGGCGCCGTCCGATGGTGATCTGGCTGCCGGTGAGCGGAAGGCGCTGCTCGGGGGAGTACGCGGGCAGGTTGAGGCTGCCGGCGTCCGGGCCGCTGCGCTGCATCATCGCCATGAAGTAGTCCCGGTCCGGGCCGATGACCGCGGTCCAGGCATCGGCCTGGCCGAACGCGCCGGGCGGGTTCGGCAGCGGCTGGTGCGGACCGGGTCCGCCGGGGCTCTGCGGTCCGGGCATCTGCCCGCCGGGCGGACCCTGGTGGCCGGGGCCCTGCGGTCCGCCGTACGGAGGCGGCGCGGGCGGCTGGTAGACGCCGGGCGGCGGACCCTGCGGCGCGGGCGCGGACGGCGGGCTGAGCGGCCAGTCGTCGACGGGTGCGACGGGAGCCGCCGGACCCGGACCGGGCTGCTGCGGCGGCGCGGGCTGCTGGAAGGCGGACGGCGGACCGGCCGGACCACCGCCGGGCCCCTGGAAGCCGCGGGGGTCGGGGCCGCCGGGTCCGCCGCCGAACGGCGGCTGCTGCGCCTGCGGGAAACCGGGCGGCGGGGGTGCCTGATGGCCGTGGCCCGCTGCCTCGTGCAGCGGCTCCGCGGGCCGGTTGAGCTGCGAGGGCCGCGAGCTCTGGTAGTCGAACGGGTCATGGCCGGGTCCGCCCGGGGCGGGGCCCTGCGGACCGCCGGGGCCCTGCTGGGCGGCGCCGGGGCCACCCGGGAACCCGGGAATCCCGGCTCCGGGCGGCGGCGGGGGAGCGCCGGGGCCCGGCTGCGGCAGCCCGGGCTGGTTGGTGAACCCCGCGGGGAGGTTCAGCCCCGGCCGGGGGCCGGTCGCCACCGGGGTGTACGACGTCGCGGTGTTGGTCAGGAAGTTGTAGCGGCACTCCTCGCAGAAGGGCGCGTTGGCCTCCCGGGGCGTACGGCACTGGGGGCACAGCTCGGCCTGCGCGGTGGCGTTCGGATCGCCGCCGGGCCCCGGGAAGCCGTAACCCGGAGGCGGCGGGGGCACCGCGGCCCCCATGGGAGCGCCGGGGCCGGCCATACGGTGGCCACAGACCTCGCACCAGTCGTCGGAACCCGACTGGTGTCCGTTCGGGCAGGTCGGCATGGAGGCGCCTCCCCCTCTCCTGTCCGGCCCGAGGGCCGCTGCTTCATCCGTCGTGGCGGTGGTACGCGGCTACTTCTTGACGCGGACCGTCTTCGTCGAGCGCGTTTCGAGGGTCATCTCGTCGGCGTCGGCGACCTTTGCTTTCAGTCGCACAGTACCCGTCGCCGCATCGACCACGTCCACCACCTTCGAAAGGAGTTTCGCAGTGTCCGCGTTTCCGGACGCCTCGGCCAACTGGACGGCCCGTCCCAGTTTCGCCGTTGCACCGTCGATATCGCCCGACTTGCGGGCATCCAGGCCCTCCTGGATGACCTCGGCGAGTTCGGCCTGCCCGGTGTAGTGCGCGACCTGCGGGTTGATGGCGGTGGAGGAGGCCAGATCGTCCGTCCACACGGCCCGGACCAGCCCCTGCGCCAGCACGTCCGGAGCGCCGCCGTCCGCCGCCGGGACGATCAGCGAGACCCGGGCCGCCAGCATCTCCTGGCCGATGCCGGCCTCCGGGACCCGTACGCAGATGTGATAGTCGCGCGACTCGTCGCCCCAGGAGCCGGTGGGATAGTCACCGGCCCGCGGACCGGCCTCGGTGCGCCGGGCGGTGAGGTCCTCCACGGTCGGGGCCACCTGCTTGACATAGGCGATCTCCACCCCGACGGGCGTCCACAGCCGCAGGGCGACGTCCGCGACCTCCTTGCCCATCGCGTTCTCCATCATGGCGGTGAAGTCGGCCGCGAGATGCGCCGGATCGGCGACGATGTCCGCCGTACCGAGGAGGGCCGAGGCGATCCCGGTGACCTCCTTCACCTCCCAGTCGGTGCCCACGCCCCGGGCGTCACAGGTGAACCGGCCCGCCACCGCCTCCAGGGCGGCGTGCAGGTCCTCCGGGGACTCGTGCTCGTTGCGGCCGTCGGTGAGCAGGATGCCGTGGCGTATTCGGGCCCGGGCCCCGGCGAACAACTCGTCCGCGAGCCGCAGCCAGGTGCCGATCGCCGTGCCGCCGCCCGCGTGCAGTCTCCGCAGCGCGGCCTTCGCGGCGTTCCTGGTGTACACGTCGGCGACCGCGAGACCGCCGCGCTCGGGGTAGACCTGGCGGGCCGTGTGCGTACCGGCGATCACGGCGAACTCGGTACCGTCCCGCAGGGTGTCGACGGCGGCGGCGGTCGCGTCGCGGGCGTTGCGCATCTTCTGTGGCGGATAGTCCATCGACCCCGAGCAGTCGACCATGATCACCACGGCGGCGGCCGGGGCGGCGGTGTCGGGGATGCCGGAGGGCGACGCCGAGGCGCCCGGGAGCGGCTCCCCGCCGCTGGTGCCGCCGCCGGTCGAAGTGGCCGTGACGATCGCGCTGACCTCACGGCCGCCCTCGGGCAGAAACTCGTTCTGGTAGACGTCGACGGAGAACCGGGGCACCTGGGACTTGGCGAAATTGGCCATCGGGCGGGCTCCTTGCGCGCAATCCAACACGGAACGGATCGGACGGTGGTGCTGATGACGGCGGCTCCGGTCCGCTAGGTCATCTCTTTCGGATCTTGCCGGGCTCGCGTGCCCTGGCACCGCACCTCGCTGCGTTGTCGTCAATCACCAATGCTCCGCAGTGGCTCAATCCTCCGCCTTGCGATCCACGGCACCAGACCCCGCTCGCTCATCCGGCCTGATCCGAAAGAAACTCCCTAGCGGCGGTCCCCCTTTCCGCACGCCGTACCGTCCTTGTTCCGGTCCAGTCCGTGCGGATCGGACCGGCCGTTGACCTTGAGCTTCTTGTAGTCCCGGTTCTCCAGCCAGTCGCAGCGGGCCGCAGCCGTCGCCGGGACGGCCTTCGGGAACTTCACCGGGACACAGACACCGGGGGTGCCGTAAGCCGGTTCGCAGCCCGAGATCTTGGGGCTCACCGGCGCATGGCTCCGCTTCTTCAGCGGGGCCTTGGCCGGCTTCTCCAGCGCGTCCGCGAATTCATGGACGTTCGGCGCCGGTGCCCCGTGACCGTGGCCGCCCGTGGACTTCGCGGCCGCGGCGGCGCCCGGCTGGCCCGGTGCCGGTCCGAGATGGACCCACTTGGCCACCGACGGGATCCCGTTGGCGTCGACCCCGAAGAGCATGTACCAGCCGGGCGGTGCCAGATTCGGGTTGCTGGTGACATTGAGGTCGATCTGGTTGCCGCCGTGGACGGTCAGCGGCAGGTCGACGAACCGCTGGTTCGGGTCCGAGGAGTGAGTGACCGCCGCGGGCCGGATCAGCTCCGCCTTGGCGATCGGCCGGTTGACCGTGATCCGCTGGGTGTCGCCGTAGTTCCAGCGGTCGTCCGGGACCGAGGTGATCTCCGGCCGGGCGCCCTTGAAGAGGTACGGCGGCGTGTACACGGACACGTTGTGGTTCCAGGAGTTGTTGCCCGGGTTGTCGCCGACCGACATCACCCGCCCGTCGGGCAGCAGGAACGACGACGAGTGGTAGCCCCGCGGGATCGGGTCCCGGGCCATGTTCGCCTGGTACGTATTGGTCACCGGGTCGAACATGGACGCCTCGAACACCGGGTCGGCCCGGTCGTGCAGCCCGCCCCCGGTCTCGAAGACCTTCCCGTCCGGCAGCAGTACGGCGGAGACGTACATCTTGCCCTCGGCCCCCCGCTGCGGGCGGCGGCCCTGCCCCTGGTCGACCTCGCCCTGCGGAATCAGCGGCCCCGGCCGGTAGCGGGGGCTGGGCTCCTTGAGGTCGATGATGTCGGTGAGCCGGTTGGCGACCGGATTGCGCTCGTTGTTGCCGCCGCCGATCGTCAGCACCCGCTGGTCCTGCGCGGGCGGCAGCAGCACGCTCGCCGACTGGTCGCGCTCGTCCTTGTTCTGGAGCCCAGGGACGTCGGTGATGGTGTTCCGGTCGTAGTCGTAGATCGACGCGCCGGTGCCGGGGGTCCCGTTGCCGAAGACATGGCTGCCCGAGTAGAAGAGCCTGCCGTCCTGCATCAGGATCATCGACGGATACAGACCCCAGTACGACCAGGTCTGGTTGACCTGGCTGATCGGCAGCCAGCGGTTCTGCGCGGCGGAGAACTTCTCCGCCGTCACATTGCCGGTGGAGTCCTCCTTCAGCCCGCCGAACGTGATCACGTCACCGTTGCCGAGGATGGTCGCCGACGGATACCAGTGGCCGTCGTGCATATCGTTGGTGCGGGTGTACCGCTCGGTGTCCGGGTCGAAGATGTAACTGTCCTTCAGCCCCTGGTAGCCGAGCCGGCCGTCGGCCGTCGGATAGCCCTTGTTCCCGCTCATCACCAGGATCTTGCCGTCGGCCAGCTGGACATGACCGGCGCAGAAGAGGTCGGCGGGGGTCGGGACGTGCCGCCACGACCCGTCGGCCGGGTTGTAGACGGCGGAGGTGAACGTGCCGGCGGCGAAGAGCATCGGGTCGTTCCCGGAGCCCGCGATCACCAGCACCTTGCCGTTCTTCAGCACCACCGAGTGCATGGAACGGACCGGGTTCTTGGTGGGCAGGACGTCCCAGCGGCCCTTGACGCACTCCTCCGGGGTGCCGGTGCAGTCCGGCTCCGGAACCGGGACCGCGACCTCCTCCATCACATAGTCGTCGGTGGTGACCGAGCCCACCCCGTACACCGAGACGCCCCAGGCGATCCGGTCCGTACCCGGCGGGACCTCGGGGGTGCGCACTTCGGCGCGGGAGTACGCGGCCGGGTTGACCGGCAGGGTCAGGACGTCCGTCCAGTACTGCCAGCCGGTGGTGGCGTTGTGGCGGAAGAGCGTGACGGCGGTGTCGGGCGTGGTGCTCTTGTACCAGAACGACAGGTCGTACTGGCGCCCCGGAGTGACACTCGGAGCACAGAGCGAACTCTCGGTGACCAGCGCCTTCCGGTCGCCGTCGACTCTGCGGGTCAGCGACACCTTCATCGCGGCGGAGCCGCTGCGGGCGTCGGCCACGGTCTCGAAGGTGAAGTCGTTGTTCCCCCAGCCCGACTTCTTCCAGCACTCCGGCATTCCGTCGTCGCCCGGTCCCCCGGGGACCTCGAAGCCGGGATTGCGGATCAGATTGGGCCCGGCGGTCGCGGGCGTGGGTGAGGTGACGAGGAGCGCTGAGCTCATCGCGGCGACGGCCAGCAACGCGATGGATCTGCGGCGGCGTATCGCTGACGGCATGGCGGTCCTCCTTCCCTGTTGCTGTTCTCCGCGCGGGCACCGCGGTGCCCGCGCGCTGACTGCGTCCCCGAAGCGGCTCGTGGACGGAACGGCGGCCGGGGGTCGGACCGGTCGCCGTGTCTGTGGGAGGGGTTGGTCAGACGTTGGTCAGACGTTTGGTCGGGCGTTGGTCAGGCGCTTGGTCAGGCGTTTCCGGCGGTGCCGCGCCGGGACGCCCGGGCTCTGCGGGGCAGATAGACCAGGGTCTCGGTGGCGGCGAACCGCAGAACGAAGGTGAGCAGCAGCGCCAGGGCGGTCGCGGGCAGGACGGGCATCCCCGCGCCCGCCACCAGCAGGGCGATCAGCGGTATCCGCAGCAGCAGGTCGGCGTTGGCGAGCAGCGCGAACCGGGCCGTGCGGTCCGCCCAGTGGCGGTGGGCCCGGCGTTCGCGGAAGAGCAGCACTTCGATCAGCAGGAAGTTCCACGCCACCCCGAACTGGTTGGCGATCACCTCGGCGGGCAGATAGTGCATCCCGGCGCGGGTGAGCAGATACAGCGCCAGCAGATTGGGTACGAAGCCGGTCAGCCCGATCAGTCCGAAGCCGGCCATCCTGGCCAGCGGCGACGCGGTGCGCAGCCCGATCAGATGCCGGAGGAACCGCAGGCCCTCGGCGGGGGTGGACTTGGACTCCCCCGCGTACCGCTCCCGGAAGACGAACGGGACCTCGGCGACGGCCCGGGGCCGGAGCCGTACCGCCAGCTCCAGCAGGATCTTGTAGCCCAGCGGCCGCAGTACGCCCTGGTCGACCGCCTCCGTCACGGCGCTGCGGCGGATCGCGAAGAAACCGCTCATCGGGTCGCTGATACCGCGCAGGGCGCGCGGGAAGAGCGCTTTGGTGAGCCAGGTCGCGGTACGGGAGACGGCGACCCGGTAGCCGCCGGCCAGGCCCTCCCGGCTGCCGCCGCGCAGATAGCGGCTGGCGACCACCAGATCGGCGCCGGCCGCCTCACCGGCGGCGACCAGGTCGGGGACGAGGGCGGGCGGATGCTGGAGATCGGCGTCCATGACGACGATCCACTCGGAGCCGGCGGCCCGCAGTCCCTCGACGACCGCGCCGCCGAGCCCGCCCTCGGGGGTGTCCCGGTGGATGACGGTGACCGGGAAGGGGCAGTCCTGGGCCACGCCGCGGATCACCTCGGGCGTGGTGTCGGTGGAGTCGTCGACGAAGACGACCTCGCAGGGCAGCCGGCCGGGCACCGACTCGGTGAGCCGGTGCAGCAGTTCACCGACGTTGGCCGACTCGTTGAAGGTGGGGACGACCACGGTGACGACGCCGGGTTCGGCGACCCCGGTGGCGTGGAGTTCCGGTTCGGTGTGTTCACCGGCGCCGGTTCCGGCGGTGCTCATCGGTCCCCTCCGGCTGTGGTCGGACTCGCGCCGGACGCCGCCCGGCCGCCGTTGATGCGGCGGATCTCGATCCGGTCGTCGCCGGTGCCGAAGACCACGACCGGGGTGGAGTTGGCGAGGGCGGCGGCGGTGGTGGGCAGGGTGGGCGCGTCCCGGCGGACCGTCAGGGACGAGACGATGTAGTCGGCGTCCCGCCAGCCGCGCGGCATCGTCTTGGTGACGGCCGGGTCGAGGTCGGCCTTGTAGAACCAGATGGCGCCCGTGCCGGGGGTGTAGCCGTCGTGGACCAGGTCCAGCCAGAGCGCGTCGTCGACCAGGACCCGGGTGTTCGCCCGGTCGTCGATCTCGTTCTCGAACCAGTCGGCGGCGGCCCGGTAGGGGCGGTTGTCGTCCCGGGTGAGGGCGTGCTCGTTGCCTTCGGCCCAGGAGGGTACGACGGTGCCGACCGCCAGCCCGGTGAGCACCGCGACCAGCAGCTGGCGCGGGCCGAAGCGCCTGCGGAACCGGCCCGCCGACGCGTCCTGCCCGGCGGCCGGTCCGTCCTGCTCCGCGGCGGTCCCATCGCCGGACGCGGCGGTCTCATCGCCGGGTGCGGTGGTACGGCGGTGCAGCACCATATGGACGATGCTGGCCGCGGCGCCCGCGAGCACCAGCGCCAGGAACGGCAGCGCCTGGATCACGTACATGGCGGGCAGATAGCCGTCGGGCCGGAACGCGACCAGCGTCAGGATCGCCACGGCCAGGGCGGGCCCGGCGAGCGCCCGCGCGGTGACCGACCAGCGGAACACCATGAGTAAAAGGACGGCCGCGGCGACGCCGGCGAGCGGCAGGATCGGGTCGTAGTAGAGCCATGCCTGGAACGTCTTGTGGGACCCGGAGCCGGTGTCCAGGATGAAACCGGAGCCGGGCCGGCTGAGCTGGTACTCGATACCGGCGAAGAGGGAGACGTGGTGCGGGCTGGCGAACAGCTCGTTGTTCAGCAGCGCGTAGAGCGGATAGGAGAAGCCGATCAGCGCGCAGGAGGTGATGGCGCCGGTGACCACGAACTTGCGGGTCTCGCGGTGGCTGTGGGTCCAGAGGGTGATCAGCAGCGCGGGCAGGACCAGCAGCATCGTTTCTTTCGAGAGGACGGCGACCGCGCCCGCGAGTCCGGCCGCGAACTGGTGCCAGAGATGGCGGCTCGGGGAGGCGGCCAGGCAGAACGCCAGCAGCATCCACATCACGGCGATGTTGTCGAGGAACAGCTCGCGCTGGAAGTAGACCGAGAGCGGCGAGAGGCCGAAGGCGGCCATCGCCACGGCGGCCGCCCAGCGGGGCAGGAAGAGCCTGCGGGCCAGCACATAGACGAGGACCGAGCTGATCGCGCTGATCAGCAGCATCACGGGCCGCATGGTCGCGACGTTCATCGACTCGGGCCAGATCTGCGCGGGCAGATAGGTGAGCCCCGCTATCTGGAGCCAGCCGAGCGGGGGATGGTCGTACCAGTAGGTGTAGTGGGCGAGGCCCTCGCCCTGCTGGACCGCCCAGGCCTGGGAGAGATAAGTGCCCTCGTCGTCGCTGAGGGCGGGGAAGCCGGTGATGTTCCAGCCCTGGACCAGGACGATGACCACCAGCAGACCGAAGCAGAGAAGCAGATCGGGGCGGGACGAGCGGAACCGTACGACGGGTCTGGGCTCGGTCCGCCGCCGGGTGGCCACGGACTTGGCGGTGACCCTCGCGAACGCGGTACGGGCGGTGGTCACGGAGGAGCGGGCGGGCACCGCGGAGTCCCCGGCACCGGCACCGGGCTCCTCCTGGGCCGAGCCGTCCGGCGCGGGCTTCCGCGAGGCCGGGGACTGCGGGGCCTTGGGCTGCGGGGCCTTGGACTTGGGCGCCGTCTCGTCCGGGGCCGTCTCGTCCGGGGAGGGCAGGGTCGTGGTCACCGGTGGGCGTCCTCTCGGGCTTCTGCGCGGGCGGCGACGGTGGCCGGTTCGGTGGTCCGGTCGCTCTGGAGGTGGGCGCCGATATGGCTGGTCAGCTCCCACTCGTTGCGTCCGCGCTGCTCCCGCCAGACCGCGCGCAGCGCCGCGCCGGCGAGCAGGACCTGGTAGAAGGGGCCGCCGACGACGAGCTTCAGATAGTGGACGAAGCGCACCTTCAGCCCGTACTGCTTGCCGAAGTCGTGCAGTCCGACGACCTCGAAGATGAACGTCACCACGGCCGCGATCGCCGGGAGGAAGGTCACCATGGCCGCGCCGACGGGAACGTCGAAGAAGAGTGCGATCCCGACGTTCAGCGGAATGATCACTCCGGAGAACGCCTGGAGGAACGGCGTCATCAGGGTGTAGCGGGCGAGCATCCGGCGGCCCCGGCCCGGGAGCTGCTTCCAGTCCTTCTTCCGGTAGACCTGGAGGAAGCCCTGGTTCCAGCGGGTGCGCTGCTTGAGCAGGCTCAGCAGGGTGTCGGGGGTCTCCTCGCGGGTGACCATATCGCTGTCGTACGCGACGACGACCTTCTTGCCGACGGAGGAGAGCCGTACCCCGAGGTCGCAGTCCTCGGCGAGGCACTCCGGGTCCCAGCCGTCGGCTTCGCGCAGTACATCGGTCCGGACGAAGACGGTGTTGCCGCCGAGCGGTATGAAGCCCTTCTCCGCATGGAGGTGGAGCCGGCTGCGGAACCAGAAGAAGTACTCCAGGCAGTTGCGGAGGCTGTACCAGCTGGAGTGGAAGTTGATCAGCTGCACCCCGCCCTGGACGACATCGGCGCCGGTGGTCCGGAAGGCGTGGTCGACATGGGCGAGCAGCTCGGGGTGGACCTGGTCCTCCGCGTCGAAGACACCGACGACATCGCCGCGGCAGTGCGGCAGCGCGGTGTTCAGCGCCTTCGGCTTGTTCTTCTTCTCATGGGTGTCGGTGACCACCCGGACCCGGAGCGGATCGCGTTCCGCGGCGCGTTCGGCGACCGCCGCGGTCTCCGGATCGTCGTGTCCGACGATCACGATGATCTCGTAGTTGGTGTGGCTGGACTCCAGGAGCCGGTCGATGGTGTGCTCCAGCACCGCCTGTTCGTGGCGGGCGGGGAGCAGCAGCGAGAACGAGAGTCCGACGTCCCCGTCGGGGCGGTCGAAGCGCGTCCCGGCCAGGGTCTCGGGGGTACGCCAGGCGTGCATCTGCCACCAGAGCGTGAAGACCGCCATGCCGAACAGGGCCAGGGATATGGCCACGACGAATACCGATAACAGCACGAAGTCCCCCCTCGGAACTTGGAATTCCCCCTGCGCGCGCGGCGTACAGGACCCCCCTGCCGGCGAACGCGCCAATGGTCCCGGGCAGAGTCACGCGCTCCCCTGCGTGCTCTCCCGGCTACTCGTAGTTGTAGCTGAGGTGGACCTTAGTGGTGGAATGTGAAAGTCCGGTGCCGATTTGATCACACTGGCGAACTGCCGGAACTTGGCGCATTCTCGACCACGTTGAAACCACCCCTGGTCAAGGGTGGTCCAGAGACGGCCATCTGTCATGGTTTAGCAAAACTCTGTCTCGTTTCCATTCAGGAGGAGTCGGGAGTCTTGACGTCCCAGGTGAAATGGGTTGTCTCCTGGGCCTGTTGTGACGGATGGGATCAGTCGTCACCCCGCCGTTACCGGCGGTACGAATAAAAGTGGACAGGGACACAACAAGCCCGCCCCGGCCGTGTCACAGGGCCACGACACGGCGGCGCCTTCACGACCACCACGAATCCCTCACGCACGGGTCCCTCACGCCCACGGGCACAGGCCGGCGTGCACCAGCCGGACCGCGCCGTCCCGGCCGAAGGAGAACCCTCAGCCCCCTCCGGTACGCCGGAAGGCACACTCCGGGCAGGGCACGGGCGGGGCGGACGCCCCCGGGTCAGCCGCCCTCCGGCGCTCCCGCCAGCTCCGCGGCCAGCTCCGCCGGATCCGTGGTCGGGGTACGGCAGGTGAAGCCCCGGCAGACGTACGCCGCGGCCTCGCCGTCCACCAGCGGGCGCCCCCGCAGCAGCGGGAACTCGTCGCCGTCCGGGGCCCCGGAGGCGACGACCGCGCCGGGGGCCGGGGCGATCAGCGCCGTACGGTGCAGGGCGCGGGCCGCCGGATCGCCCTCCGGGCCGACGACCGCGACCTCGCGGGGGCCGTCGAGCAGTGCCTCGGCCACCGCCAGCCCCCATCCGGCGAACCGCGGCACCCGGGGGCCGAGCACCTTCACCACGCCGAGGGCCTGTTCGGCGGCGGTGCGATGGGGCTCGGAGCCGGTGTGCGCGGCGTACGACAGCAGTGCTCCGGCGGCGGCGGTCCATCCGGCGGGAGTCGCGTTGTCCGTGGGGTCCTGGGGCCGCCGGATGAGCTGCTCCGCGTCGTGCGCGGTGTCGTAGAGCGTGCCGTTCTCGCCGGTGAACAGGGTGATCACGAGATCGAGCAGGACGCCCGCGAAGTCGAGCCAGACGCCCTCGCCGGTGACGCCCGCGAGGGTGATGAACCCCTCGGCGACATCCGCGTAGTCCTCCAGAACGCCCGCGTTGGTACTCGCGACACCGTCCTTCGAGGTACGGGCGAGCCGGGCGCCGTCGTCCAGATGCACCCGTACCAGCAGATCGGCGGCCTCGGTGGCACGCTCCACCAGGTCGGGCCGGTCGAAGAAGGCGCCGGTCTCGGCGAGGGCGGCGATCGCGAGCCCGTTCCAGGCGGCGACGACCTTGTCGTCCCGCTCGGGCCGGGGCCGCCGCTCGCGCGCCTCGAACAGCCTGGCGCGCAGGTCCGGATCGCCGTCACCGTCACCGGGGAGCTGCAGTACCGAGGCGCCCCGCTCGAAGGTGCCTTCCTCCGTGACCCCGTAGACCGCGGCGGCCCGGCGGCCGTCCGCCTCGCCGAGCGCCTCGGTCAGCTGGCCGGGCGTCCAGACGTAGAACGCTCCCTCGGCGTGCTCTCCGGCCGGGTCATGGCTGTCGGCGTCCAGTGCCGAGGCGAAGCCGCCCTCGGCGGTCCGCAGTTCACGGACGAGGAAGTCGGCCGTCTCCAGGGCGATCCGGCGGGCGAGCGGGGAGCCGTTGGCCCGCCAGAGATGGGCGTAGACACGGCACAGCAGCGCATTGTCGTAGAGCATCTTCTCGAAGTGGGGCACGACCCACTCGCGGTCGACCGAGTAGCGCGCGAAGCCGCCGCCCAACTGGTCGTAGAGCCCGCCCCTGGCCATCGCCTCGCAGGTCCCGGCGGCCATGTCGAGGGCGCCGCGGGCCCCCGTACGGGCGTAGTGCCGCAGCAGAAACTCCAGCACCATGGACGGCGGGAACTTGGGCGCCCCGGCGAAGCCGCCGTACCGCTCGTCGTACTCCCGGGTCAGCCCGAGCAGCGCCCGGGCCAGCTCGTCCTCGCCGGGCACCCCTTCCCCGCCGTGCGCGGGCGCCCGCGCCGCGAGATCCCGGGTGATCTTCCCGGCGACCTCCCCGACCTCGTCCCGCCGGTCCCGCCACGCGGCCGTGACGCCCTCCAGCACCTGCCGGAACGACGCCATGCCGTGCCGCGGCTCGGGCGGGAAGTAGGTACCGAAGTAGAAGGGCTCCCCGCCGGCGGTGAGAAACACCGTCATCGGCCAGCCGCCCTGCCCGGTCGCGGCCTGCACCGCCTCCATATAGACGGCGTCCACATCGGGCCGCTCCTCCCGGTCGACCTTCACCGGAACGAAGTGCTCGTTGAGGTATGCGGCGGTGACCTCGTCCTCGAAGGACTCGTGGGCCATCACATGGCACCAGTGGCACGCGGAGTAACCGACCGACAGCAGAACGGGCACATCGCGCCGTTCCGCTTCCGTGAAAGCCTCCGATCCCCACGGCCACCAGTCGACCGGATTGTCGGCATGCTGAAGCAGATAAGGCGAGGTCGCACCAGCCAACCGGTTCATACGGCCCAGCCTCTCACAGCGCCTGCCGCGACCGGTGATTCACCGATGAGCCCGCCCCGCTTGGCCGAATGACACATGCGAGCCATCGCCTGGCGGGCGACTCCTTCTCTTGCGAGTCGGGTACCCCGGCACCGCGGAACAGTAGGCTGGGCGCAGCAGCGCCGGACCTGCCGAGGCTCCTCGAAGGAGGTACACCATGACCGCCGAGATGGTGGCACCCGCGTGGATGCATTCGCAGATCAGCGCGGAGCAGTACGACTCCTGGTCCGAGGAGCAGTGCGCCGGCATCGAGATCGTGGACGGGATGGTCGTCGTGAGCCCGAGCGCCTCCAAGCGCCACAACCGACTGGCCCGCATCCTCGCCAACGCCCTGGACGCCGCCGCGGGCCCGGACTGGAACGCCGACACGGACTTCGACGTCCGCCTGCAGGACGTTCCGCTCACCAACCGCCGCCCGGACGTCATCGTCTACCGGTCGGAAACCATCGACCTCGCGCCTACCCGCCCCCAGCACGTACTCCTGGTCGTCGAGGTCGTGTCGCCCGGCTCGGAGACCACCGACCGGGTCGTGAAGGTGGACCAGTACGCCAAGGCCGGCATCCCCTTCTACTGGCGGGTCGAGCAGGCCGCCACCGGCGTCCCGATCATCTACACCTACGTCCTCGACCCCGCCACCAAGGCGTACAGGGACGGCGAGATGTTTACCGGCACGGTGAAAGCCACCGCGCCTTTCTCCATCACGCTCGACCTTGGGGTCCTGTAGGGAACGGAGCGGCTCTGTTACCTTTCACCATCCGACTGGTAGCGAACGGACAGCGCTCCACCACGGACGGATCGGAACATTTCTCACTTTCGGGCCAGATGCATCGCCTGCCGATGCCGTCCCGACTCGCAACTGAACTTGAATTCGCGATGTCGGCCGACAGTTACGATTGCATGGAAGATCGCACCACGGCCGCGCAACCAAGGCGATGGCTCCGGTTTCACCACTTCCGGTCCAGTGCAGCGCAGATGCTACAGCAGCAACAGACGCAGTCGGCTCGGCACTCGTTGAGGGGGGCACGATGGGTAATGCTTCAGGACTACCTGAATTCTGGAAAGAGTTCAGTTCGCTGGGGCAGGAAGTTGACTATTTTGTGACCGCCCGACTGTTCGACGGAACACCCGCGGTATGGCCTCAAGAGCTCAGCTACATCAAATGGAGACATCTGGTTGCAACCGAGCTGGGCGTGGATCCCATGGCCGTCCAGCTAGTCGGAAGTGCTCGCCTGGGCTATTCCATGAACCCAAAGAAAAATTTCAGGAGGTTTCATGAAGGTTCAGACCTGGACATTGCAATAATTTCACCAGAATTGTTCGACAAGGCGTGGTCCGAACTTAGAGGGATAATCGAGGAGGACCTCTTCTCCGGCAATAAAAACTACCTGCGCAAGCTAGTTTTCGAAGAATGCATCGCCCTCGATATCGTACTGCCTCGATTGTCTTTCGGAGAACAATGGTCACGGTCCAGGGATCTCTTCATCCAGGATCTCGGCAGCACCTTCAGAAACTGTGAAGTCAATTATCGACTATACCGCAACCACAGGTCACTCAGAAACTATCAGCTAAAGAGTGTGAATATCGCGCGGGACCGCGCCATCGAGGAGGGTGTGCACCATGGCTGACCATGGACTTAAGTTCGAGATCGAATCAAAGACGGTGGCAGAGTTCCGGTCGCTGGACAAATCCGGTGAACTGATCCTCCAGCCCGAGTACCAGCGACAGGCCGTCTGGCCCGAGCGCGCCAAGGTTTCACTCATGGAGACCATTCTCCTCGGATATCCGATCCCCGAGATCTACCTTGCGTACGAAACATCGCCGGAAGGGGAACAGTCCGCTTCTGTTGTTGATGGCCAGCAGCGCCTCACTTCCCTTCTCGAGTTCCTTAACAACAAGTTCCCTCTGGACGGCTTGGAGGACGAGAAGCTAAGCGAAAAGTTCGAGGGGAAGTTCTTCAAAGAGCTGCCTGACGATGTACGCCAAGAGTTCTTTCAATACCGCTTCCCGATTCGACGCCTGTCCAATCTCGCCGACGAGTTCGTGCGAGCAGTTTTCGCCCGCGTCAACAGGGTCAATATGGTACTGACGGAGCAAGAGCTCCGAAATGCTTTGCTGCCTGGCCCGTTCAATGATTTCCTCAAAGACTGCGCAGCTCACCAGATGAGCTCGGATTCCGGAGTTTTCAGTGGCGAACGACGCCAGCGAGGAGGCGATCTGGAATTCTATGCCGAGGTCTTCGGAAGCTGCATCTTCGGACTGTCCAACAAAAAGAACGAGCTCAATGAGCGCTACGATAAAATCTCTGCAGATTTCGAGGAGTACCAGGACCGTTCGACGGAATTTCTCGACCTGCTGACACTTCTCGAAAATACCATCAAGTGGGTTGGTCGAACCAGGTGGTCGAACATCGTCGACATGTTCACGCTTCTGCATGTTTCCTGGGGACTACGCCAGGATCTCAACGACGCCACCCCTGCCCGGACTGCTCAGATTCGGGATCTTCTGGATATGTTCCAGCGTGCAGTCTCGGCCAGGAAGCGCAATGGCGAGAACGGTGAAACGGCTGGACTCATGTCATCTCTCGCAGCCACGGCCGGCATGACGGCGGAGGAAGTCGAGGAGATCATCGATGAGTACACGTCCGGAATCCGGAACTCGTCCGACCTGGGCGCGCGTCGAGCTCGCTCTCAGCAGCTGACGTTGATTCTTTCAAAGTTTCTCAAAAGCTGACCTCCCCAAGCCTGTCCATTTAAGCAATCGAGGTGTGGACCGACACCCCGTGCCAAACCTCGCCGGGTGCCTCCAGCTCCTCGTCTCACCGGCATTCAGAAGCCCATATGCCGCGTAGACCAGGGGCTGTTGCGCGCCGTACGGCACCGAAGCGCGATCCTGCGAATGACGCCGCCTCCGACAATGAGCGCAGGTGGTGCGGTCAGCGGGGGTCGGCCTCAGGCCGGGGCAACTCGTCAAGGTCGAGAACACTCGCCGAGATCGTGACGTCCCACGAGGAGGAACACGGCGCGCTCACGGATCGGGAGAACAAGCCGCTCGTCGCGAGCTGTTCCGAGACGTGAACACCAAGGATGTCGAGCGGGGCGCCGTGTGAAGGAGCAGCTGGCCCGCTCGCTGGTGCTCGACTCCGAGGCTCTGTCCCTACTGCTGCGCAACGACCGCAAGATGGCCGCTCGCATCGAGGCATCCCGGCAGGCCGGAGTTCCCGTCCTCGCGTCTGTGCTGACCATCGTCGAAGCCGTGCACGGGAAGACCGATCCGGCGCGCCTGAAGTGGGTGCTTTCGCGGCTGCGGGTGGAACCGGTCGGCCAAGAGGACTCCCTGACCGCAGTGGAGCTGCTTCAGGACGCAGGCGGGCTGCATGGGCACAAGTACGCCATCGACGCTCTCGTCGCCGCGCTCGCGCTCCGCGTCCCGCCCCCCGTGGTCGCCCTGACCTCCGACCGTGACGACTGGTCGAAGCTCTGCGGGAAGCGCGTGATCATCAGAGAGGTGTGAGCACCATCGACTACCGGGTCTGCGAGGTCAATGGCGCCAGCCGTCGAACTATCGAACCACGCTCTGCCGACATGGCCCGGCTTCGGCGACGTCCCCCTCGACAGCTCTGTTCGCCTGGTCGGTAGATCGGTTGAGCAGCAGAACGCACCGCGACCGGGCGAGCAGCCGGAACCTGCAGGGTGCGGTCATTTGGGGAATCCATGGCCATGGCCCGGTGCAGAGAAAGACGGACCTGGCGATGGCACTGGCACGGCAAACGATATCGTCCCGCAAGGTAAGATGATATCGTTTGCTGTACCTGGATACCCGAGGAGGCCAGCATGGCAAGGACAGTGATCGACCTCGACGAGACCATGGTCGCCGAGGCCATGCGGATCTTCGGCACCAAGACCAAAGCCCAGGCCGTACGGCTCGCCATGGAGGATGCCGTCAAACGGCACCTGCGGCAGGAAGGCTTCGACGCCATGGACACCGGCGACTTCGACTTCAGCGAGATCATCGAGAGCACCGGTCCTCGCAACGCCGACGGAACCCTCAAGCGGGACGGCGGCCGGGCCGCCTGATGCAGGACCGGTTCCTGATCGACAAATCGGCTCTGGCGCGCTGGACGAAGCCCGGCGTGAGAGAGGTCCTGAAGCCTCTCCACGACCGCTATCTGCTCGCAGTCTGCCAGCCCACCGAGTACGAGATGATCCACTCGGCCCGGGACACCGCCGAGGCAACCCGGATCAGCACCTGGCTCCATGCCTTCGACTACCTGTCCAGCAGTGACGACATCTTCACCCGCGCGCTGGAGGTGCAGCGCCACGCTCTCAATGCGGGCTTCCATCGGGCGCTGTCACTTCCGGACCTTCTCATCGCCGCGACAGCGGAACTGAACCGGCTGACCGTCCTCCACTACGACGGCGACTTCGACATGATCGCCTCCCTCACCGGCCAACCCACCGAGTGGGTCGTGCCACCAGGCACCGCCGACCGCTGAACGGTGCCGAGAGCGCTATAAAACCTTGGGATCCCGGGCGTCTACTGAGTCTGCCTCGCTCTTTGCTTTTCCGGTGCCCCCTCGTCGAAGTCATCCGGTCAGAACGGCGACTGCCGCATTGGTCAGGGTGAACTTGTTGCGGCCGCACATGACTTGTTCCCGTCCGAACAGGTGGCCATCCGGGCAGAGCCCGGCGGGTGCGGGGGCTGTGGTGACGCTTGCAGAGGACAAGGTGTTTCCCGTTTCGGTGACAACGAGGAGACCGGCACAGCGAAGACACCGGCTGACCTGCGGAACCGCTTGCTAGGGTGTTCGAATTTGGATCGGCATGCCGGGGTGCGGCCGGGGGGACAGCAGCGTCGGTACGGCGGGGCGCCCACCCGTCGGCGCCCCGCGCGTGCCGTGCTCTTCGGAACCGGGGGAATCACCTTGCGTACATCCAAAACTGCCGTCATCGGCGCGGCTCTGCTGCCCGCGCTCGCGCTGACCCTGGGGGCCGCCGGTGCGGGGCTGGTGGCCGGGGTGGTGACGGCATCGCCCGCCGTCGCGGTCGACCGGACCTGGGGGACGCCGCAGCCGCTCACCGGAGTCGATGCCTCCGCGGCCGACAAGGTGGTGGTCACCCCGAACGGGACCGCCGTCGCGGTGTGGACCAAGGGCAAGTTCGGCAAGGGCCAGGAGATCTGGAGCGCCGTCCGGAGCGGGAGTGCCGGGGCCTGGGGCAAGCCGCTGCGGATCGCGGGCGACCAGGAGATGGTGAGCGATCTGTCGGTCACCACCGGCCGGGACGGGGCCGTCGTCGTCACATGGCGGCGGCTGGCCGACGGCTGGGACTACCATCTGCTGGCGGCTCTCCCGCCCGGTGCGGCGGAGTGGTCTCAGCCGGTTTCCGTACCCGGTGTCGCCATCGGACAGGACCTCGTACTGCTGGCCCGGCCGGGCGGAGGTTTCACCGCCGCCTGGTACGGCCTGCCCAGCGACGGGGAAGAAGGCGTCTTCACCGCGGAACTCCCTGCCCTCGGCGGCACCTGGTCGCAACCGGCCCGGGTCGCCACCGGCACCACCTACCAGCTCCGGGCGGCCATCGCCGCCGACGGTGCGGTGACCCTCGCCTGGCAGGCCCAGCTCGATGACCCGGGGTCGTTGCGCTTGTCGACCCGCGCCGCGGGTACGGACACCTGGAGCGCACCGCTGGAGGTCGACACCGGCGAGTCGTACCCGTCCGATCTGTCCGTCCAGACGTCCCCGACCGGTGCCACCCTCCTCAGCTGGCGCGACAGCCTCGTACAGAAGTACAAGTACCGTCCTGCCGGAAGCGCGTCATGGGGCGCCACCGAGCAGGCGCCCTCCGGCTCCGACGGGTGGCACGCCACACCCCTGCTGCTCGAAGCCGACGGGCGGGTCACCGTCGTATGGCCCGACTACCCCCGGGCCCTGACCGCGACCCGCGCGGTGAACGGCACCTGGTCGCAGCCCCGGCCCCTGGGGGACATCGGGTCGGTGGACTTCTGGACGCCGAGCGTCGGGAGCGACGGCACCTTTGTGGCGATGGGCTCAGCGGTGAAGCTCTCGGGGGCGGACGAACTCTGGGCCGTGACCCGCTCCCACGGCGTCTGGGGCAAACCCGTACTCGTCGGCAGGGGCCAGAGCCGCGACGAGGGCAGCGTCGGCGCGCTGACGGACGGCCGCGGTGTGGGCCTGTGGACCCAGGAGATCGGCGGGACACTGTACGAGACCGGGGTCGACCAGGTGTGGACCGCCGCCACCGGCAACCCCAAGCCCACCACGGCGGCCAAGCGCCGGGACATGGTCGGCGACGACGGGATGCCCGACCTGTACGCGCGCCGGGCCGACGGTTCGCTCGTCGTGTACGAGGGCAGCGCCTCCGGCACGCTCCGCGACCCGGTCGACGGCGGTGCCTGGCCGAGGACTTCGACGCTGGTTCCGTTCGGCGACCTCAACGGGGACCGCGCCAACGACACCCTGGCCGTCGACGCGGCCGGTGAGCTGTGGCGCTACCAGCCCCGGCGCGGCACCCCGGTCACCGCCGCGTCGCCGCGCTGGCGGATCGGCAGCGGCTGGAAGGCGTTCGACGGCCTCACGTACTCCGGTGACTTCAACGCCGACGGTCTGCCGGATCTGGTGGCCCGGCAGACCGCCACCGGTGACCTGTACCTGTTCACCGGTACGAAGGCGGGGCAGCTGATCCGGGCCGGCCGGATCGGCACGAGCTGGAAGGGCTTGAAGATCGTCGGCGCCGGTGACCTCAACCGTGACAAGCGGGCCGACCTCATCGCCCGTACCGCCAACGGCGACCTCTACCGCTACTACGGCACCGGCAAGGGCACCATCTCCTCCGGCACGAAGATCGGCTCCGG